>JAIQZR010000092.1 GCA_021777035.1 Candidatus Scalindua sp.
ATGGCTATAGCTATACCGGACAGGGCTACAATATTAGCATCCACACCAAATGTTTTCATAGCAATAAAACACATAAGCACAGCAATTGGAAGTAGCGCACTGATTAAGATGGAACTACGAAGATGCATTACCAATACAAGCACAACTATGATCGTAACCAGGATTTCCTCAGTGAGCGCTGTATTTAATGTACCCAATGTCTCATAGATAAGTCCTGATCGGTCGTAGAATGGCACTATTGTTACGTGGCTGGTGTTTATCCAATAAGGCCAATCTTCGCGTGAATTTTTAAGCAACCAATTTAGCCAATCCGTCTGGTTCAGTTCCGTGTTATTGTAGGCATAAAATCCATTGTCATCAGCAAAAGCTTCAACTTCTCTACGCGTTGTTTTTTTATAGTTAACAACTGCCTTAGTCGGAAGCCCAGGCGATATTCCATCAATCTTTTCCTTAACATTCTTTATTGCTTCCAACGGATTAAAGCTATACCTGACAACAACACTACCTCCGGTTGCCTCAGCCCCTCCTTTGTCAAGGGCGCCCCGGCGCAAAGCAGGACCCAAAGCAACCTTCGCGACATCCTTTATGTAAATTGGTACATTATCGTTGACAGTAACTACCGACATTTCTATGTCTTTAACTTTTTCTATGAATCCCAGACCCCGGATTATGTACTCTACCCTATTGACTTCAATAGTTCGTGCGCCAACATCAATATTGGACATACGTACCGCCATAAAAACATCTTCCAGGGTGACATGGGCAGCTCGCATAGCATCAGGGTCAACGTCAATTTGATACTCCTGTACATGGCCTCCGATAGAAGCTACCTCACTAATTCCCTGGGCCGCCAACAGAAAGTACCTGACAGACCAGTCCTGTATGGTGCGAAGCTCATTCAAGTCCCACCCGCCAATCGGATCTCCGTCAGGATCTCGTCCTTCGAGCGTATACCAGAAAACCTGACCTAATGCGGTTGCATCAGGCCCAAGAGTTGGTTGCACCTCTGCAGGTAAGGTTCCCGCAGCAAGGCTGTTCAGTTTTTCAAGTACCCTGGTCCTTGACCAGTAGAATTCGATGTCTTCGTTAAAAATGATATAAATAGAGGAAAATCCGAAGAAAGAGTAACTGCGAATGGTCTTAACACCAGGAACCCCGAGTAAAGAAACAGTCAATGGATAGGTAATCTGGTCCTCAACGTCTTGCGGTGATCGTCCCATCCATTCAGTAAATACAATTTGCTGATTTTCACCAATGTCTGGTATGGCATCAACCGGAACCGGATTTCGTGGCAGGAAACCGATCTTCCAGTCGAACGGGGCAACCACTACGCCCCACCCAATTACTGCAAGCATCATCAATGCTACCACCAGCTTATTCTTGAGGCAGAATAAAGTTATCTTATCAAAAAACGAAATCTTATCTCCTGAAGGATGTTCTGATAAATGACCGGTATTACTCATGATGGTGTTTTTCCTTATGCTCCTCTGTTTGTCCTTTGAATATCAATTCTACCTTGTCAGCACACTTCAGCATGACCTGACCAAAATAAGGATTAATGACCTGCTTATCATCTTGCAGCCACATTGCACCTTTGCCGCCAAAAACCATTGGACAATGCAACTGGTACACGGTTCCGAATCCGTCTGGTCCAAATGTATTTATCAACACCATAAGTTCGTCGGAAAGCAGGGAAAAGTTCCCCCTAATCGGCTTCAGTTCCTCTGCCTGATTCATACTTGTCACTATCTGAACGAGATTGGAATATTCTTTCTTCCATACCTGATGAGCATCTTCGGCAAGAGGCTTGGCATCTAGCTCTGATATTGATGTTTGAAAGAGTGTGATAGCTTGTCTGGCAAGTGAAATATCGTCACCGGCAAGGGCCTTTTGAAGTGATAGATATGCATCCCATAGTTTGACGAGTTCTGACTGAAACTCAGCAGGAACTTCCTGATGCTGAGATGGATGAGACATTTGAACATCATGTGAAATACCAAACTGATCACGCACGCGACGCATATTCTTTGTCAACACTTTAAACACACGATCAACATCCGTAAACTTTTTTACATCGCGTCCTTCCACGACGTCGTTGTTCAACAACATCGATAACTCATTCCACATCATCAAAAGATGTTCGCTTAAAAGAGTCCTGTCCACGGTACTAAGGGCTTCTCCAAAAATATTAATTTTGTCGCGAAATAGGCCAATGCCCTTCAATTCAACTACCTTTGCGACTGCCTCGTAAGCCGATTCCAGTGTTTGCAACTGACTGTGGAACTCTGCGGGGACGCTGCTTGGAGCCATCATTTCCCCCTGTTTGGCTTTGGAGGATTTTCCTCCACCACCGTGTTGATGCCCCCCGCCTCCACCACCCTCTGGTGTCATCATGCTTGGTTTGGCCTGGATCTGGACAGCACTGTCAATTTTGAAGTTTCCGTTGGTAACTACTATCTCGCCTTCCTTAAGTCCGCTTCTAACCAGGTAGTAATCACCGGCCCGCGGTCCAAGCACTATCTCTCGTCCTTCGAACGTAGGCAGATCAGTATCAGGGAGTTCTACATAGACAATAGCTCTGGTGCCGGTTACTAAAGCCGCAGAAACCGGGATAACGAGTGGTTTGGACTCTTCTTTTCTATCTACTGAAACATAGCCAAGTGACTCTGCTCGAACCAATGGCATACCGCAAATATCACAATCACCGGGGTTACTTTTGACAATTTCCGGGTGCATTGGGCTTATCCATTTTCCAACTAAATGAGGGTCTACAACTCTTCCGCCTGTTGAAATCTGTGTTCGAACAACTCCGTGTACAAACATTTCCGGTTTAAGTTTGCCTGAAATATTTGGCACGTTGACCCGCACCTTCACGGTGCGGGTTTTTTCATTCAGGACCGGTTCGATAAAGGCAATTCTCCCGATAAACTCTTCGCCCGGATAAGCCTCTGTCGTAAAAATAATCTCCTGGCCATATCTTAACCACACGAGATCAGACTCGTAAGCATCCAGCATAACCCATACCTGGCTCAAATCGGCAATCTTGTAAATACGATCACCTACATTAACATAGTCTCCTTCCTGGCGGTTTTTCTGGATCACAATTCCGCTCATGGGAGAGTAGACGGTTAAATGATCGGACGGTTTTTCACTTTTCTCAATTTCCTGTATCTGCTCCTTCGTCATTCCCCACAATCGCAGTCTCTCTCGGACAGGTTCAAGCATGTCAGCGACATCCGGAAAAACGGAATCATTCCCTGCTTGTCCTCGTGAGCGTTTCAAAACCTGGATCAACTCATCCTGCGTTGAGTAGAGATCCGGACTATACATTGATACCAGATGATCACCTTTCTTTACTGCCACCCCAGTATAATCAACATAGAGATTATCTAAACGGCCAGATATCCAGGCAGTAATGTACCCCAGTCTGGTTTCATCGTAATCAACTTTACCCACCATCCTAACCTCAGCAGTTACATAACGCCGTTCAACAGGCGTTGTCTGTATCTTCATCAATGCACGTGCGGCATCACTGATCACAATCTGCCGCATACCTCCCATCTTTTTTCCATTCGTTTCAAAGCTGACAGGAATAAGGTTCATCCCGCAGATAGGACATTTTCCAGGCCCCTGCTTTTGAATATTTGGATGCATGGAACATGTCCAGAATATCGGTTTCTCCATTTCGTTCCGTACAGACATGCCTGTTTCGTTTGTAGGTATTCTTATTGCTGGGTCTGAAAAAATCCAATGGAAGAGTATCCCTAAACAAAATGCAAGTACTATTAGTCCGATGACAAGTTGCATCTGATATTTCACAAGGAGTTGTTTCCCCCATTTAGAATTAGTTAGATTATCCATGTCAAGATCTCCAATATCCAGTTTATGATGCTAACGGTTCGAGAAAGAAATTCTTAAATATTAACGATAAGACTGTATACACAATTCACATGCCAACTAATCAGCAATAAAAAAATTGTGTTTATAAATATAAATTTACTGAACGCAATTTCAATTATATATATAAATGCAGAAAGTAATGTATCTTACTGAAACTATATAACTTATTATAACAAAAGCTTATGTTCAGATTGTGAAATATTTAAAAGGTTTGTTGAAAAATACCAACAAATAATTATCAAATATTTCTAAACTTAGGTTTTGCTAAGCCCTTATAATATATTATTTGTTTGATATGCCACAACTCATAGCAGCATATCAAGCTCTGAAATTCTACAATTGAATGAATCTAATGAGAATGCTAAAATGTAATGGTACGGGATTAAGAAGAAATTCTGGAAAATTCAATTAAGCAGTGACCATCTATTACCCAATTTAAGGAATTTCAATGCTATTGGTAGGAGTCGTCTCCTGACGGCGATCGAATATCACCCACCATGGCGTGTGAACTACGGTCGCCAACAGGAGTTGGCTCCTCTACCGCCTGGTTATTTTGCCGAAGGCTTAACTTGAGGAGGGATTATTGTGAGCAAAGATAAGACCCGTAGAGAATTCATTAAAGAAACATGTTTTAATTCATTAGTGGGTGGTATGTTTTTATCTCAAATACCATTGCCTCTTGACCCCCTGCCTGATGACACAACAAATCTCCAATCCATTGTCGTTGATGTTAAAAGCAGGAGAGAAATAATAAAAGGAATGACTCCGAATATTTCATTGGTTAAGCAGATGATGGACTCCGGCATAACTTCACTTACAGAAACGGACAATCCGAAAGACGCCTGGAAATCCCTCTTTCACGAAGATGAAAGGATAGGCATAAAGATAAACGGTCTAGGCGCTGACATTCTTGCTGGCAATTACCAGATTTGCTGGGCCATTGTTGATGCTTTAAAAGATATTGGAGTAAAAGAAAATAATATCATCATATGGGATCAATATCAGCATTTTTTTCTGTCATCAGGCTTCAAAATAAACAGATCTTTTAAAGGTGTGAGGACATATACTACTGATGGAGGTGGAGGGAAAGAGGCACTTGATTCCGGCAGTTCACACATAGAATACGACAGCGGCTATGGCGCCGTTAAAATAAGCAGAATACTCACAGAAGAAGTTGATTCACTGATAAACCTGGGTCTGTTAAAAGACCATGGCATTGCGGGTGTGAGCATTGCACTTAAAAATATTTCTCACGGTGTTATCAGCCACCCGGACAACTTTCACGATAACTCATGTGATCCCTTTATTGCAGCCATAAATTCAATACCGGCGATCAAGAACAAGATAAAGCTCCACATCTGTAACGGAATAGTTGGCCTTTACGAGGGAGGGCCGATGCCGAAAAGGAGGTACGTGTGGAACAATAATGAAATCATATTGAGCAGAGACCCTGTCGCTCTTGATACAATAGGTATGAACATTATTGAAAAGAAAAGAACAGAGAAAGGGTTGCGTTCTCTGTTTAATCGTCCGAATCTCCCAAAACATATAGAAACATCTGCCAAATATGGCCTTGGTATAAGTGACTTGAATTTTATAAGCCATAAAGTCGTTATAGTATAACTGGGCGTATACAGCACTATATTATTTTTTTCGACCGTCCCAATCTCTACGATCATTAGCCTTCATACTGCTGACCTGTTCGGTCAATTTACGTAACCTGCCGATTATTGTCTGCATAATATGAAGAGCCATTGAAGGATCCTCCTGTATTCTTAAAAGTAAAGTTTTTTTATCTACCGTGAGTACCCTGGCATCCCCATTACTACGCACTGTGGCTGATCGAATTTTACGGTCAAATAGGGCCATCTCTCCAAAAAAATCCCCTTCGCCTAACTCAGCAACCTTGACCTCTTTGCCGTCCTTCAACTGGACGACAGTGACCTTTCCGGCTTGAATCACATACATACAATCCCCAGCTTCTCCCTGATTAATAATCGCTTCGCCGTCTTTATACAAATGGCCCAAAGCATCTACTTCAATATTTTCATTTGGTTTCTTGATTGTCTTTTTTACAGACACGAATCCAATTATTGTTTCAAACAAGAAACGAATAAGAAAAAATGGATAAATTGCGCGTAACAATATATTCCGGTAAGGAGTGCTTCCGGTAAAAGTATCCCATAAGACCATACTCATCCGTGGGCACAAGCCCTTCTTTTGCTGTTCTCCGGAGGTCATACGTAAAACACCACGCCGGACAAATCTCAACCTCTGAATTACACGTGTAAACGTGAAAACCACCCCACCAATCTTATTGTCGTTACTGATAGTTTTGCATGCTGGCCAGTAATGTTTATGAAAATCCGCGTCGGATATACCCTTGAAAACCGCAGTAGTTGCGGCTGCTTTAGCAGTATAATACGCTGCTCCGATTCCATTTTTATAAAGTTTTGTTGTTGCGCAATCACCAATCAGCACCACTCTGTCGGTATACGGTTTAATAGCACTTTTGATATTAATCTTTGGAAAACACTGACAAAGCCAGCTTTTGTTGTCCCAGTCAGGTGGGAAACACCGTTTCACTTCAGGGGTATCAAGGAGAGAGTGGACAAGTCCTCTGTCTATCTCCTTACCTAAGAGAACCATTGTTACGTTGCTGCCCTTGGGTACTAGCGCGGCAAATTCAAGTCGTGGTATGTTGAGTAGAAACACATGCATTGAGTTTCCAAAATATTTTTTGACCGTTTCAATGCCTAGAAAAAATTCACAAATAAAAGTTTTGGTGGTCTGTGGTTGCTGATACCCAAACTCTAATCCGGTAAACAGCTTTAATGCTGATGTATTTACCCCCACCGCTCCTACTAGTAAGTTATAAGTTTCCGACGGGCCTTCACTGGTATTTACCAATGGAAGGTCTATATCAAAACCGATACTTTTTACCCGGTCTGTTATAAGGCGAGCACCTTTATTCATAGCAAGCTCTTGTAGATATCTATCAAAGCTGCCATACTTGATATCTTTTGACCCTAAAGGGCCTGCTCCTCTGAACATTGACGCAATTCTTTTCTCCTGAACAGATGTTTTAATTTCCACGCTTCCAACATCCATGTGTAAAACATATGAGTCAATTCCTTTTTGAGCAACATCAGTTGGAATATTGATGCCCTCTGCCGCAAGTATTTGGACTAATGACTCGGAAACGATCCCTCCACAATGATTGCAACCGGCAGGGCCACACTTGGAAAAGTCCTTACTATCATAAATATCAACACTAACATCTAATCCCGCTCTTTCAGCCAGTTCTAATAAAAAAAAACTAAAAAAAGAACCGGCAGGGCCACATCCAATCACAGCTACTCGATCACCATCATTTAATTTAAGATTGTTCTCATTATTCTGCATTGCTTATGATTAACCCATGCCATCTAAACAAGAACCAATTCTAACAACGGCCCGTCAATATTTTTTATTTCAAAAATTGATATATGGTTTGTACCTGTTAATCTATAACATCTAGCTATGGTTTACGGTACGTTACCATATCCACACAGAACTCTTCTCCTGTTGTAGGATCAAGTAGCCTCGAACCTAATTTCAGACCACTTGGCAAGGAAGCGTATGGAGGGATGATAGGTATGATGGTCCGGAAGTCCGGAGGCAATAGAAAGCTACCATCTGATCCTATATTTACGATTGAAATAGCCTGTCCCGTAAATTCAATCCATATCTTAAATTCAGAAGCCATCGGAACAGTTTCAGTATTTTCTATGGATAAATATATTGAGCCATCCGGATTTTCTAAAAAGGCACAATCAACACCTAAAACTTCCACCGCCACAAAGCCACCTGTATACTGTTTTCCTTCAAGAAATTTCAGTGTATGAGATCCGGGCATCACCACATCAACCGATCCATCACTACAAATATCAAGGGACGCAGTAACTACATCAACAGCACTAACGTCAAACCTAGGCGTTATATCGGTACATGTACCTAACATACTGGAGATGTCTATTTTGCTGATATCAGTATCCACACCTGCCACGTCAGAGCGAAAAGTTGCCGTAATATTACCCGAAAGGCCCTTTCCAATCGTAAGCTCAACTGATTCGTTAAGATTGTCAGGATCCTGAGGCAGAGACAAAATTCCGAAATCAAGAAAAGTATTTTTTGTAATACCGTCCGGGAAACTGAATTCCCACTCTACAAAGCCACCAACACCTGAAATGAAAGAAAATGTGTTATCCAAAAGTCTTGTACCAATAGCAACGTTTCCTCCAGCAGCATCGCTACTATTTAGATGCAACACTCCACTGCTCTCTGCATCAGTGGGGAATTGTGACAAAACTGAGTAGGTTGATGGCCCACTTGGCCCGCCAGGAGATACTTCACCATCATCAAATTCATCTACAAATGTGGAATGACCGGAAACCTGTGTAAACCTGCCAATATCATAACTGAAGTCACCATACGATAGTTGACTATAAGCAAATAAAACTGCAAAGAGAAAACATAGTGATAATGAGAAAGACCTCAAAATACTCAACCCCTTTCTATAAATGCAAATCCGCTTTTTAGACGCTCAAAAACTAAAAAGATAAATAGCTTATCTTTCATAATTTAATGTCCTCACTGTATCAGAGTCAAACAGGATGTTAACCAAATTATGTTCTTATTTATGCCTACTGCTACTAATCCTCAGCAGGTATTGTTACCGAATCAGCGCAAAATTCCGCACCGGTGATTGGATCAATCAACCTTATATTCCACATAACACCCGTTTTAAGATTATACGTGTTTGGTGGAATTAACTCAACATCAGTTATATTAAACGGAGCAGCAGGAAACACCGCACCGGAATTCACTAACACAATATTAGGGATTCCCGGAAACGACGCCCATATCTTCATCTCTATCGACTTGGAAGTTGAAAATGTGCTGCTGAAATCCACGGCCACCCCGAATAATGGAGATGTGCCGGTTAACTTTATAGCACATGCAATACTCTGGGCCGTACTGAGAGTAACAACTACACTACAGGTGTTTCCTGCCCCATCTGTGGATCTGATCGTTCCCGTACCGGGAAGGTTCTGATCAATCAGATTTACGGTATAGGTGACAGTGCCATCCCCCGGCGTAAACGGGTTTACCGTCAAAACCAGATTCACCGCCCCCTGCAAAAGCTCTACAAAGAAAATCCCAGTGTCCACATCTATCTGGCCGTTACCATTCAGGTCTTCACCAGGGTCAAGTATACCATTATTATTCGTATCCTCTGTCGGACGATTATCCACTGCCGATCCTGCCGCTGATGGGGGTGAGTCCTGAATCTGCACGTTACAGACTGGAGGATTCGCATCTCCAACAGGATTTATAAATTGAAAGAGCGCCCCACCTGGAAATATGTATGAATCGTAATTATTATACCCTTCCACAGTAATCCCATGGACACCATTTGAAGTGGTAACGTGAACTCCGCTGGCAAGCAAAACTACAGCAGACTGAAAACCTGTGGTACCAATTGGTGTAAAATTTTCCGCAGAGATTGCGACACCATCCAGCCTGATTGTACCGCCTGTAACGTCGCTATCCTGAGCAATAACAGTCAAAAAATTCTGGGAAAACTGACCACCACCTACCGTGGAAAACGTGTACGCCGACAGGTACTGCTCAGTTGGGATCATATTACCCATTGCCGGATCACCTGAAATAGCTCCTGGGAAATTTTGACCTGTCATGTATTGCACCACATAAATGGGGTTGTCACCTTCAAAAATGTGATTACCAGGAATGACAGCCGTTTCTATGAACTGTCCTCTGTTGATCACTCCAATACTTACTCCATCCTGCAAGACCGTGGTACCATCCACCGATGCCAGGATCCTGTATATTGATCCACTTGGACGATTGGGAAGATTTGCCACCAAGGCACGGTTTCCCCAGCTCTGCACAGGCTGAGCAACCTCGAAGAGATGGTCACAATAGCCTGTACCGTTTGGGACTGTAGTACAAACATTACCATTGGAAAGACCTACAGGACGGTCGGCACTGATAATTGTACCAGTAAGGGTAGTTGATGTTGTCCTGCCATAGTATCCCTGACCACGATTCAAAACTACACTAAAGGGTACTCCTGCATTATGTCCTGTCATATTGCTCGAAGGCGTGATTCTGACCGTAGTGTTATCAAACCCTGCGATCACAGCAAACTGACTCCCAAATGGGTCATAATCCGCTACAATATATTCAGTATTCATGGTGTCTACAGGAAGTGCCAGCGCCGCATCACTGGTAAAAGAGAGAAGGTTTATCAAGTAAGCTACAAATTCATCATTAGAAAACGCATGTACAGCGTTATTCTGCACTGAGTCTGCATTCCATCCCTCAGATGCCGTTGTAGGCACAGAAACAATTGTTATGTTGCCAGGAGACACAGCGACGGTTGTCGTAAATATTGGAGAGTTGACCGGATACTCTATGGTAACGTTTGTACTCACATCACTGGTAAGGTGTAACTCTGTCGTTGCTCCGGGTGAATTATTTGGCAGAAATGCCATAATAAAATCAGTGCCCTTATTATCCAATGATGCTTTTGCAACCGGACTTATCAAAAAAAAACAAAATGCAATCGTCACAAGTGTTACGCTGATTACCAGGCTTTTAGACAGCAATTTCATAATTTTTCTTCCGTTTACTTTTCTGTAACTAACTCAGGTGATTCCTTTACTTTCTCTGCTGCTTGTTTTCTTGTCCCCTCATGTGCCTTGATATACTGTTCCAATCTATACAACCATGCCAGCATATCATGGCCCGTAATATATGTGCCTTTATAGCCCTGAGGTACAAGTCCCATATGCTGAGATTCTAAAAAAGCATAACGCTTACCCATACCAATATCAGGCAACAAATGACCATCCTTTTTCTTAAATTTCTTTGATATTAAACGGGTGAAGCGTTTTGTGAGACCCATTACGCGCATAGTAAGACCACCTTTTATCTTAAGTATTTTAGATGACATATAGGCTACTATTCCACGTGTGAGCGGCTTTTCCGCCTTATACTTCCAGCTTTTTTCTATAATCCCCTTTTCCTCAAGCTCCGCCACCACTTCATCAAATGCCATCTTTTCTGCATGTACGTCTACAAAACAAGAGATTGCCCTGCAGCCATCCTCATACGTTGCAATATCCCTGTCAATGAGGTCTCTATATACGTTATTATCTGCAAAGGCGCATCTGCCGAGAGACAGCAAGAGTAACGGTAAAAAACATAATAATGTAAAACTGTTTATATTTTTTTTGCTTACATAAAATCTCATATTATCTTTCACTAATACCTGTAGAGACTATATAGAAATATAGCAACCTGACTACGATACTACACCACGTATTTTTGAATCAAAATGATGTGCATCTCGCATTAAAACTGAAATATCATCTTAAATAGTACATAATCTCTGGCATCTTTATCACTATATGCATTTCCCGGGTAGAATCTGCCGTAGTTTACGCTGGCTTTCAGGTCTGAAAATATTTGCCACGAGATATTAACGTCAAACTCCTTACCGATATTTCTCTGCGGCCTGTCAGCTCTGAAGTCAGATATTGCCGCTTCCGCCTTATCCTTACGATACAAGAAAAAATCCACTCCCGCATTGACTTTGCGATTGCCTTTCCTTATAAACTCCGACGGTGTAAAGGACGATCCGAACTTAAACATCTGAAGGTTGGACATACGCGGGGCCAGACTGTTACCAGTGTTTATGTAACCGAAGTTCATGAAATTTCTGTCTGTCGTTCCTTCTTTATTTCCAAACTCCGTTGTCGTTACCCTACCGGGTGTTACACGATCAGAATCGCCTGAACCAAACAGATACTCCGCCGTAAAGAACGGGTTTGTCAGGATATTATAAGAGTAATTTAAAGATGCATCCAAAGCCCAGGCATCTATCTGTACATTATCCGGTGTTGTTCCTGTTGCTATTGAAATTGGCCCTGCCGTCGGAAAACTCTTACCGTCCTCCAGAACTCCCTCTATCTCGTAACGAAGGCCCTTTATTATCCTGCCCCTGGATCCAATGCCATAATATTTTGAATCGTATCCGTAATCCTGAAGGGGGTTTTCAATATTCTCCCCGCTATCGTCTTCCTGTATGAGCGCGTACACATATGGCCTATGATTTTTAAAACCTTTATACGTTAATTCAACACCATAAAAAAACCGTTTACTGGAACGGAAACCGGGTGTACTGTAGTCAATATTCTCTTCATCTATAAGGTTCCTGAAACCGAATAATTTAAAATCCACCCACTTACTATTTCCATCCAGCTGTACACCATTGGCTCTCTTTGTATATACCATCTGGTTCCCAAGAGACGAGCGAAATCTCCCGGCTGTCAAACTCATCTGAAAGGGAATCTCACAATGCAGGTATTTTTTAAGAGCCCTGTCAATTTTTAAGGTATACGTACCATAGTTAAAACCCTCTTCAAGGTTCCACGAAAACTGGTTCTCAGTGCTCCTGTACTGGTCGCCACTATTCCAGTCAATCTGCTGGCCCTGAAGCCTTATATAGAAGCTGTGTATGTCGTCAAGATTCAGGTTACCCCATAAGAAGAAGTTGTTGGCCCTCTGTGTTCTCCGTTTGTCTGAAATGCCGGCATTATCAATGTCGTCAAATGTGAGAAAAGAGAATCTTTCATAACCTCCCCAATCCCACAGAAAGCGCTGAGCAAGATCACGCCTCAAATCCATTGCCTGCTGCGCTTCCAACTCCAGTCTCTGCTGCCGTACTCCGGCAGACTGCTCTATGATGGTCTGGCCAAAAGCAATATTATCTGCTGTAATATCGATGGCACAGACACAAAAAACAGTAAAGATAGCGCAAAGCTTCATTAATTTAGAGTACATTCTCACCCCTACCGGCCTGAATAGAACCTGATATTGCAGAACCAACAACCGGCTTTGACAAAAATAGCTTTTCAGTAATCATTAATTATTCGAGAATCGGATTTAAAATATCATCAAGTGGGTCACAAATGATGTCGAAATCATGATCTAAACGGCAAGGATACCCCCCCGGAGGTAGCGATGGATCAGTGCGGGTCTGTTCATCAGGATTCGCTGGGTCATTCGGATCATTCGGAGGATTCCACGGATTCAGTGTTGTGTCAGGGCCCTGAACTACAAAATCATCCACGGTATCCTGCTGAAAGGTCTTTACAAAATCCAGTGTGCCCTCGCTTCCGAAAGTGCTTCCAGGTAATATGTCCAGATTTATACCCGTTTTCAGATCTGTAGTGTTGCCGCTTTTATCAGTAATAGTTACATCACCTTTCACGCTGACCACAATGCTCCCTCCAGCCCCCTTGTCCTCCTTCACGCTTAGCGAGCTTCCTTTCCCGATATTTACAACTCCCCTGCTGGTAGGAATAGAGAGCCCTCCTGATAAAACGTCTACCTTAAAGGCCCCTTCTCCCATGGCAGATATATTTGCAGTCACACCTCCCCTGATCTCAAAGCTTAATGCGCCATCCGAGCTCTTGAATTCCATTAATCCCTTGAACACTTCAATTAAAGTATTTATTCCGTCATAAATCAGACTTATTATAGTACCCCTTACGGATGCCACACCGGTTGGTGTTTCAAACTCAGTCAGGACGCCCCTGCTTGGAGTTATATTTGCCCACAACTTTCCAGCGTTCAAGTTAATCCTTCTGACAACGTTTCTTTGAGTATCGGCGACAGTCCTGATAAGGCCTTTTCTCCCTCTCTCTTCTTCACTTAACTGTTTGGTGGTAATTTTAAGCGTAGTATTTTCTTTGACCTCTAGATGTGTATTGTCATTAAAAACCATTTCTGCAGTGGAGACAGCCATGGTCACAACCTCGTCCTCACTATAGACAGAGGAGTTTCTTATTCTATTACCTACCTTTTTTACATCTTTCCATATCGCATCATGACTGACCTTTACCTGTCCCTTAAATTTGGATATCACCGCCACCCTCTCTTCCTGAGACACCTGAGACAACAATGTCTGCGGAGATGAGAGAAGAACAAGAAACATTACAGATAGGGCTATCAGCTTCAATTTGCACCTGGTTCTTATCAAAAAACACCGTATTGTCATAATGCTTTTCCCTCCAATGTATAACGACCACTCACGCCTGAAAGCGCCATCTCTTCTTCATTAATTTGTTGCGGCAAGAATGTTCTCATCACTCTCCTTTTCACTGGTAGTTGTTCCGGTTGCCTGGACGTCTATATTTATCTCTTTCCTATTGTCCGCTCTTACAGTGTCCTTGTACATTGCACCGGCCACGATTTTTTTGATTTCACGACCTTTAAGAGATATTGAAGATGTCGGCGTACCTATTATATACCTATTTACAAATGAAACGTTATCATTCAATGTGCTGACAACAGAACCAACATCTAAGAAAATATTTGTGTCGACAACGTTATCAGTTACCGAGAATTTATTGACGGTGAGATGAGAGAAAGAATCGACAATGGCGAAACTACTATCGGCAAAAGCAAGCGATGCATTTGAGAAAGGGCCTGTGCGAACCTGGTCTCCCTCAGAAATTATACTTTCTGTGTTTGCAGGAACCCACTCTTGAGTATCTGACTTCAGAATCTCTACATCACCACTCATATCACTCACAAAAGCATAGAGTTTATATGTCGTCTGGGCCTCAGCTGGTAGAGCATGAAAGAAGGCAAGAAAAAACGATAGAATAATGAAGTTTTTAATAACTGTTATTAAATTCATTTTTATTACCCATGTGATTATTCAAAGAAGGTTTATGTTACAAAATTATACTTACATGTCAATACAAATTATGTCAGGAGTCCCCCCGATTTTTCAAAACCAATGTTTGACACTTTCTAAATCCTCTATAATATCCATTAACAACATGTTATGACTTTTCAGGAAGGGTTTTTGGGGGAACTCCTGATGATCTTACCGGTTGACAAATAGATGCATGGTTGTATAGAATGTAAGAGAGGTCGGTGTACAAGCAGGAATTAATTTTATTGTATCAGTACGCTAGTTGAAACTATGCACTTTCAGTACAAGGCTTTCGGCTTTTTTGTTGATCGTCCTGGCAGGTTTTATTTTGAAATATTCGTTGGTAGGCATTTCGCTTTAAAAATACTCAAATCCTTTGCTCCTGTGATTGCATAACCTGATAATTGTGAGTGCAATTGTCAGCAGGCGTAAGTTGTAAAATACGGCATAAGGGAATATTCTGACACAACTTTTTAACAAAGTAATGTAATAGAAGGAGTTGACATTGTATTCTAACCACATAATATACTATTCTCCGAATTTAGATATTAGTCCCTATGTTTCTCTATTCCACCAAGACGGCATATCCTTCAAGAAAATAAATACGTCCAGTATTGAAGATCTTAGTTCACAGAAGAACATAAATATTATTCTTATAGACTATGGATTTCTTGACTCTTTGAGTGAGGAAATGGCCACAGAAGTCTTCTCTCCCAGCCTTTCCAGTATAATCATCTTAATTGATGGGGATCAAAAGGGAGGTGTAAATGAGAAGTATTTAAAAGATGAAAAAATTTTCCTTTGTGTTCGCAAACACCTTAGTACAAATGAATTACTAAAGGCGGTAAGAAGCGGGTTTCTTTACTTACACCTTAAGTCAAAGTGTGAATCTTTGCAATATGAAATAGACTTAAGAGCTACCACATTAAATGATATAAAAAAGATTGGCTTGACCGAGATTGAGGAACAAGATCGTAATAAATTATTATCCTTAATACTTTCAAAAGGAAGAGAGATTACTAATTGTGATGCCGGCACTATATATTTATTAGAAGAGACAGAAGGTGGTAAAAATAAATTAGCTTTTAAGTTAGTGCAAAATGATTCATTACCTTACCTACCAAATAGCGATTACACTATGGCCTCTGATAGGACAAGCATCGCAGGGTATGTGGCTGCCACAGGTAATTTTGTTAACATAGTAGACGCATATAATATTCCTGACGAAGCAGAATATGTATTCAATAAGGATTTTGACAAAAAATTCAATTACCGCACCAGGTCAATGCTCGTAATACCCATGAAGAGTAATAAAGGTAATATTATTGGCGTCCTACAATTAATAAACAGAAAAAGATCATTAAATGTTAAATTGGTTTCTGAAGAGATTGTTGATGCTGAGGTGATTCCATTTGATGAAAAAGCCGTTAGGCTAATAAATTTACTTCCAAACCAGTCGCTGATGTCTATAGGAAACAATGTGTGGTCCCAGACTATCCAGAAAATATTTGAATTAAGTGCTTTAAATAAAACGGGAATAGCCTTTTCTACAGAACAGGATTTTGAGAGGCTATTATCTTTAATACTCACAAAGTGCAAAGCAATAACCAATAGCGATGCAGGAAGTCTCTATTTGATGGAGGAGACGAAGAATGGTGAAAGTGAGTTAATCTTTAAGTTAGTGCAAAATGATTCATTTCCCGATCTGTCATATGACGATTGTACTGTAGCCTGTGACGAGACAAGTATAGCCGGATACGTGGCGACCACAGGTAATGTTGTTAACATATTAGATGTATATAATATTCCTGACGAAGCAGAATATGTATTCAATAAGGATTTTGACAAAAAATTCAATTACCGCACCAGATCAATGCTCGTAATACCCATGAAGAGTAATAAAGGTAATATTATAGGTGTTCTACAATTAATAAACAGAAAAAGATCATTAAATGTTAAATTGGCTTCTGAAGAGACTGTTGATGCCGAGGTAATACCATTTGATGATAATGCTATTGAGTTAATAAATATTGTTGCAAATCAAGCGGCCTTATCTATCGAAAATAATATATGGTCTCAAGCTATCCAGAAAATCTTTGAGTTAAGTGATCTAAATAAGATTGGAGTAGCTCTTTCTGCGGAACAGGATTATGACCAACTGCTAACCTTAATACTGACAAAGTGCAGAGAGATTTCCAATTGCGATGCGGGGACTCTTTATCTCTTAGAAGAAACGACCGACGGAGAGGATTTTTTAGTTTTTCAATTGGCACAAAATGATTCACTGCCTGGTCTGCCATATGACGATTACACTATAACCTGTGACAAGTCAAGTATAGCAGGATTTGTGGCGACCACAGGCAATATTGTTAACATAGTAGACGCATACAATATACCCAATGAAGCAGAATATGTATTTAATAAAGATTTTGATAAAAAAAACAATTATCGTACTAAATCGTTGCTGACAATACCAATGAAAGATCATAAGAATAGGACTGTTGGTGTGTTACAATTAATAAACAGGAAAAAATCATTAAATACTAAACTGGCTTCTCGAGAGATTTTTGATACCGAGGTAATCCCTTTTGATGAAAGATCTATAGAGATGTTGAGATCGTTATCAAGCCAGGCTGCAGTGTCTATTGAAAACAATTTACTATATCTACGTATCCAGAATCTGTTTGAAGGATTTGTAAAAGCGTCAATTCTCGCGATCGAGCAGCGTGATCCAGCAACCTTTGGCCATTCAGAAAAGGTTGCGACATTGGCTGTTGGCCTCGCAAGGTTGGTTGACAACCAGACGGAAGGGAGGTTTAAGGATACCTACTTTACAAGAGACCAACTCAAGGAGTTACAATATGCCGCAATTCTCCATGACTTTGGCAAAATAGGTGTACGAGAAAATGTTTTGGTTAAAGCCAAGAAATTATATCCTCATGACCTGGAAAATATTGTGAGTAGATTTGATTTTATCAAAAGATCCGTGGAGTGCAAACATCTTCAAGAAAAAGTGAATTTGTTGTGCAATAAGGATTCGAATGATTACAAAAAAAATATCAGTGCAATTGACAAGGAACTTGACGTTGCTCTAATAAATATGGACAACGATTTGGAATATATTTTAAAGGTAAACGAACCAAGCATATTGGAAGAAGGAGCAAGTGAAAGGATAATGCAGATAGCCAGCAAGTCATATCTGGATTGCAATAACGAAGAGTGCCCTTATCTCACTCCACAAGAAATAGGTTACTTATTAATAAAACGCGGAACCTTAGATGAGAAGGAAAGACTTGAAATTGAGTTACATTCGGAGAAAACATACCAAATTTTAAAGCAAATTCCCTGGACAAAAGAGTTAGAACAAATCCCAAACACGGCTTATGCGCATCATGAAGCATTGAATGGAGATGGTTATCCTTTAGGATTATGCGATAAACAGATTCCTCTTCAGTCCAAAATAATAGCTATTGTGGACATTTACGACGCCTTAACTGCACATGAAAGGCCGTACCGAAAAGCAGTTTCTCACGAAATAGCATTAGAAATAATAAACCGTGAGATTGAAGATCATCATCTGGATGCAGATTTGTTTAATTTATTTGTTAAAGGAAAAGTGTACGAATTAATAGAAGGATCCGGACAAACTTAGTTCCTTTAAATCCCGTGATCCGAATCCAACAATGTGTAATTCAAAACCGTATCATTTGCTTGGAAAACGAAAACTGGTCTGCTAATGACTCAACTAAAAAGAACCAGGATCTTCCATGTATTTATAACTCTGTTAATTTAATCGGTTTTTGCTAAATAGCCATTTATGGTGACGAGTAGCGCATGAAAAAAGGCAAGAAAAAACGATAGAATGATGAAATCTATTTTTATTATCTCGTCTTGTCACAAAATTTCGCCAGCTTTTTTTCCTGAACATCTGTTCCGACGAGGAACATCGCTTCGAGAGCATTCTGTCGCTCCTTCAATGATACTAACTCTTCCCTCAGCAGATTGTTCTCTGTCTTGAGAGCAACATTATCCTGGTCGACGTTCTTGAGTTTTGAATTGAGCTTTTTCATCTCATTTTGCCACATCTCCGTTGTGTCTTGCTGCCTTTGAACCACCTTTGTAAGCACAGCCACAATATCCATGGGACTGAGACTTTTTCTGTCCTTCCTTGCCACCAACTCAGGCACATCCTCCGCAATAAAACCTACGTAACTATCCTCCTCGTCTACCTTGTAGTTATATGTTACCGGTGTAAGGTCTTTTAGCGTAGTGAGAGCATTATCGTAAGTCAATTCTACAATATTCTCCTTGTACTGCCGCGAAGACGCATCTGTCCATACACCTCCTACCGTTACATGTGCCCCGCTGGACACACTCAATGGGTACGTCGTGTCCTGTCCGCCGAGCCCGAGATACCCATTCTGGCCCAACACAAATTTTGAAGTAGAAGTGCTATTAGATATCATAAAAGTATTGGAAGTAACATCCCAACCTAACGAAAACTTATTCACACCAGCACTATTAAAATCTAACCACGGTTCAGAGCTATCTCCGGAACTATCAGTTGTATCAATTACAACAGCATTCTCAGCACCTGCCGGAAATTTTACATGTAAGATATCTGACGGCGACGTCGTCCCGATACCGACTTTACCGGCAGAGGTAATTTTTAAAGGTTCCACACCGGTTATATCATTAAGGATGGCGAACGAACCATCACTATGAGTATGAAGAAAATGACGCCCTCCACCAGTATTCTCAAGAACCAACCCAGGATTATCACCGGATTTTATGTGAAGGATCCTGTCGAAAGTCCCATTAATCACGGTAGGGCTCGTCGTGCCGATGCCAACGTTGCCGGTCCCCATAATGCTCATCGTCACATCAGATTCACTCTTGACACCACCGTTGTACTGACTGTGGAAATGAATATTGTTGGTGCTACCATCCCAGACAGAGCCGATCCCCGCGACGGTCTGATCAAACTCGTCTCGCCAGACTATGCTGCGGAAATTGTTTACACTGCCGCCGAATACGCCACTTATGCTTAATATCTGTTGATGGGCCCCGGCATCCGGTTCAAAAACCTCGAACCTCCTGGCCGGCGACGAAGTCCCAACACCAACACTTCCGCCATTCTTTATGATAAATGGTGGTGTCACCCACGTTGAAAATCCTCCTCCATCAAGAAGATCTCCGGCAATCCCTGACGATGCCGTCCTGAATAAAATATCTCCGTCACTTGTATATGCCATAGCTGCGGACGGGCCGGTTGCTATCCTGACATCATTCGTACCGTTCCAGAACGAGTTAAGGCTCATTACCTTCCAGCCGCCATCAGAAAAAGTCCAGCGGTCTCCAAGCTGAAATATCTCTTTCGGTGTAGTCGTACCGATACCAACCTTTCCGTCTGACAGGACGTCCATCAGAGATGTACCTCCGGAGTCTTTCACCTGGAAGGCGTCACTACCATCATTGGACGGAAGGATAGCCTCGATATTGGCAGCATAAATACCGCCCGGCAGAGCAGAGATGACTGCCAGGACAGCTACTGACAGAAGGGCTATAAGATAAAGCTTCTTTTTTGTTTTCATAATTTACACCTCCTCATTCATCAATTAATAAAAGATCGTTAAAGCCCCAACCGGGACAAAACGGAGTTTGTTAAAATTAGTGCCTTTGGCGGACTTAGCCCGCTAGCATGTCATTCTGAAGTCGTGCCATAGGTAGATCCCGCCAGGAGCGGATCTTGAAGCTGCCCACAGGGGCGTCCTCAGGTGACCACCTTAGGCGTGAGAGTAACGACTGAAGAATCTCTTCGCGAGAGTCTTATTAACCTCGTAATGCTTATTTGGATTAGGAACAAGAGATTCTTCGCTTCACTCAGAATGACAAGTGTGTATCTTTTTTAAATATAAGCACTTAAAATTGAAATTCCTATATAATCAAGTTAAGGGTCAACATCACAAATGCCCTGAAAGGGCAAAATGATAAAGCCTGGGGGTTTAAACCCCAGGAGAATAGAACAGAAGAAATATACGCCCTGAAGGGGCGCTAGAATCAATCTTTGCACTTGCCATTGCTTTCATTCACTCCTCGCACACCCTTCAGGGTGCGATTACCGGGTCTTTATACTCTGGGGTTAAAACCCCAGGCTTTACGAACAGGCCCCTCCAGGGCCTCAACTTCATACATTTAAACCTAACCACAAATTTATCGTAACACATTTAAATTAAATCCCGGTTAAGCTTTCGGCAGGCCCTGAAAATACTAGTGTAGGGGTAACTACTCACCGCTCCCCGGACAAAAAGTGCCGAGGACAAGAAGCCTTGCGGTGAGAAAATAATTACGTTTCATCCGCCGGTATTATCACCGAATCTGAATCAAACTCCTCACCCGTAACAGGGTTTATCAATCTTATCCACCATTTAACACCTGTCTTAAAGTTGTAGACTCCTTGCGGTATTAACTCAACATCTGTTTTCTCAAGCCCCGCCGGAAGTGAAAAGCTACCGTCTGCACCGTCCCGCAATAATATGATCGTCAATTCATCCAACTCTACCCAGATCTTTATCTCTACCGCTTGAGGCTCTGAACACGGATTACCAAAACCTATCTGCACTCCATAAAGCGGCCCGGGGCCTATTAAGGAGACTGAACATGTAAGTGCAGGACATTTAACAATAAAACCATTGGTAAGCGTAACAGACTGAGTATCAGGATTGGTCACCACAACATTCCAGGCACCGGTAGGCGCGTCTGTAATATCAAAGGAGCACGTAATCTGAGTAAGGCCCACTACCACACCGGAAGCGCCAATATCAGACTCACCGGCCTTTGTAAGTTTCACCGTGGCCCCAGCTCTAAATCCACTGCCGGAGATGTCCGTAATATCAACCACACCGTCACTAACTCCGGTTGAAGGCGTTATCGCCGTTATTGTCATGGTCCATTCGCCCGGGTCCGTATCTAACACAAACTCTTCACCGTTGGTAAGGCCGTCACCGTCCGGATCCAGGCCACTGTCGTCAGTCAACGGATCGAGACCGAATGCCACCTCCCAGCCATCTGTCATACCGTCCCCGTCAGTGTCAGGATTATTCGGATCTGTACCGTTTAAAAACTCATCAATATCGAGAAGGCCGTCGTTATCAAAGTCTGTAGTCTCATCTGCCGTGGTAAGGTCTCCAAAGTTGCCTAATTCCCAGGAGTCCGGAATGCCGTCGCCGTCGCTGTCAACGGACTGGAACCAGTGGCTGTTGTTACCGGAGTCAGCCGAATGGTAGCTTTCCGGGGTTCCAGGGGCCAGAGGCACTCCTACCGCGTTGCTGTCCTTGACATCTACGTAGTCTATAGACTGTACGCCACCTGGCTGAAGATCTATGCTTGCCTGTTGACCATCAGAGGCGCTTCTTAAAAACAGTAGATTTTCAGAAATACCATGCAGTGTCAGTGAATTGATTATTGTCTGTGTGTTGTCAGCATCAAACTCCAGCATCTTGCCTATACTGGTAATAATACTGAGATTGTAGAATGTATTACTGCCTGAAATATTAGATAGACCCTGAGTGTCTATAAACCTTACCAAGCCTGTTCCGGATGTGACCGTCCCGGTATTTGCCCAGTCTCCGCCTACTTCGATAGTGCCGGTACCTGTCTGCAGTGTTCCGTTATTAACAATATCGTATGGTACGGTAAGGGTGCCGTTGTTTATATTAAGGGTAGTTCCGGCCCCGGTGGTAACACCGGGGCCGGTGACAACACCGACAGCAGTGACTATTGACGTGTTTGATAGTGTAAATACCACAATAGCCAGGCATATCCGGAGAAAGTAAATGACAGATAGATAGTTCGAAAGGTCTGTTATGAATGGAGCAGAGGTTGTTTTCGGCAGAGTTGCGTGTGCCATGTCGGCATTAAATACGGCATTAGATATGGTATTATGACGGACGCGCCCAACGTAGACACTTTCTGGCGAAAGCCTTCTTTCCCGAATAAAATTTAAACGGCAACGAGTCAGATTAGATAAATAGTCGAGCATACTCACCATGAATTTATGTAAGACGTATATGGCTCCAAAGTTACATATCTATTTAACGTACAGTCAGTCATTAGACGATAATCATTATAAATTGTCAAATCTTAATTTGTCTTATATTTGTCTGAAAATATATAACAAAAGCAACTATAGGGCAATATGACCCGATTATTTCACAAAAGAATTTGCTTTTTTGTATGAAATTAGTCCGTAATACCTATATAATCAGCGGTTTGGTGTGGAAACTCACAGAAACACCAAACTAAGATTGGACTAAACATTTTGACTCAGGCTGCCTGCCAGGAGGATCCATCGAGCAGGCAAGCCCGGACCAGTATTAGACGAATAGCCACAGCTTCGTCTATCAGAAGGAACCGGTTTATGAAATTGTTTCCCTCGTTTTTTAAAGTCCTAATATCAGGAAAAAAAATTACATCAATCCTGATCTCCGTTTTTATCTTCATCGTAGTAATCACAATCTACAACCTTGAAGACCGTGATCTATTTAAGACACTGAGGATTTTCAAGGCCATGGAGCAAAAATCCCTGGATGTCAGATTTCAGATAAGAGGAAAACGCGACCCTGGTAACGAAATTGTAATAGTCGCAATAGATGAAAACAGTATAAAGAAGCTGGGACGTTATCCATGGCCAAGGCGTTATATTGCCGAGTTTGTCGATAAGATGACAGAAGCGAAAGCGAGGCTCCTTGCACTGGATGTTATATATTCTGAAGAACAAAACGTTGAAATACTGAAAGAACTTGACTCCCTTGCCAAAGAGTATAATGAGTCCCCACTATTGAAAAATATGCCTGAAGAGGCTGAAAAAAAACAACTACTTTCAGCATTACATAAGAGAAGAAAACGATTTGATGAAGATACAAAACTAAAAGAGGCTTTTCAAAGAGCCGTGGTTGAAAATGGAATGGATATTATCTCTGCGATTGATTTTGTTTATACGGCACAAAGAGGCATTACCGGTTTTGCCGGTTTTGCCGGTTTTGCCGGAAAAGACATTTCCACCCTCGGCAAGGAGCTACTGCAAGAGTCCGCTTATTTCCCTGTCCTGGCAGGAGGACGTATAAAAAGCAAAAAGAGAAGTATTGATGGTAACGGACTAACTGTTTTAACCTCAAAAAACAGAAAAGAGATAATTAATAATCTACTGACACGCTATCGGCCAAAGAGTGCCGTCGGGGTTCTTAATATGATTGATCCATTTGCGGAGTGGGTAACTTATCAGGGTTTTGTGGACACTAACGTAGATTATTCAGGAATCGTCAGGAGTGAGTATATGGCCATTTACTTTGATAACGAGTTTTATCCACCACTCGGTGTTCAGGTAGCCAGAGTATATAAAAATATTGATTATGGTGAGTTGAAACTTTTGCTGACAGAAAAGCTGGTGTTTAAAGAGACTGAAATCCCCATAGATAGCTGGAACCGGATGTTTATCAACTACTGCGGCCCTGAATCCACGTTTAAATACTTTTCGTTCTTCGATGTCATCGATGGCAAAATACCCCCTGATACATTTAGTAATAAAATAGTTTTTCTCGGCGCAACCGCGGCTGGTCTGGGGGATTATATAGCGACCCCGTTTTCATCACAAACGCCAGGTGTAGAGAAACATGCTACCGTTACAGAAAATATTTTACATGAAAAATTTGTAGTAAGGGGTAAGGGAGAAGTGCTTCAGGATATAGTCGCAATCGTCTGCATAAGCCTTGCGATGGGCATCTTCCTGCCTCTGCTACCCTCAATATGGGGTGCTGTGGCAAGTATCGCATTATGGTCCGGTTATAACTATTACGTTTATGAAAGATTCGTATATGACGGAACGTGGTTGAACGTAACATACCCTGGCATCGCAGTCATTTTGTGTTTTGCTTCAATTACTACGTATCGTTTCATAACCGAGGAAAAATTAAGAAAAGGGGTAAAATCTGCATTTGAAAACTTTATGGATCCAAAGGTAGTCCATGAAATCTTAAAAGAACCGGAGGATATAAGGCTTGGTGGAGAGGAGAGGGAGGTTACCGTCTATTTCTCGGATATTGAAAAATTCAGTTCTATTTCAGAGCAACTGCAACCAACCGAATTAATTGAACTTCTCAATGAATATTTGAGTGAGATGACAGACCAGATCCTCGGCCATGGAGGATTTCTGGATAAATACATTGGTGACGCAATTGTCGCGGCATTCGGAACACCACTGGAACAACCGGATCATGCAGTAAGGGCCTGCCTGACGTCTATCGACAACCAAAAAAGGTTACGTGAGTTAAATTCAAAATTTAAAGAGGAAGGACGGTTGCAGATAAGGGCCAGGATTGGCCTGAACTCTGGCCGTGTACTTGTGGGAAATGTTGGTTCAACGAACAGGCTTTCATATACCGTAATAGGTGACGAAGTTAATCTCGGGGCCAGACTGGAAGCAGCGAATAAATACTATGGAACTTACACCATGATAAGCGAAAGTACTTATAAACTGGCCAAGGGCCATATAGAAACCAGGGAACTGGATATGATCCGGGTTGTCGGAAAAGAAAAACCGGTCAAAGTATATGAACTCATTGATAGAAAGGGGCAAATACATGGAGTGAAACACGATGTATTAAATCTTTATGACAATGGCCTGAGGATGTATAGAGAGAGAGAGTGGCACAAAGCAATAACGTTTTTTAAAAAAGCACTGAACAAAGATCCTCATGATGGGCCATCATTAACGTATCTAGAGAGATGTAAAGCCTACACGCAAGACCCTCCTCCCGAAAACTGGGATGGCGTTTACGTATTAACAGAGAAATAAAAAATATGGGAATGAAACCAATAGTGTCTGGGGAAAAGATGGACGGTATAGTAAAATTCTTAGGTGGAATTTCTATCTTCAAAGGACTTTCTAAAGAATCATTAGAAAAAGTCTCTGAAAAAATCCAGATGATTGCCTTTGCCAAAGGCAATATCATTATCAAGAAAGGATCCACCGGTATCCGCCTCTATTTGATCAAATCCGGAGGTGCCAGAGTTGTATCCGAATCAGAATACGAAGATTTTACTATTGCAGATATACCAAGTGGGAAGTGCTTTGGTGAAATGTCTCTGCTTACCGGTGAACCTTGTTGTGCCACGGTAAAAACAAGTGAAGCTTCACTTCTTTACTTTATTACAAAGAGTGATTTCGATGAAATTATTTTAGAAAACCCACAGATCAACAAACATTTTAACAAATTATTTGCCGAACGAATTCAAAAGCAGAATACGAAGAATGTTGATCTTAAAGAATATGAGATTGCCTTAAGTAGATACCTTCAGAAAGCAAAGGAGTACCAACATAGCGGTGTCGTATGGAAAACCAAAAAAATGCAGAACGTATTCAAGGAAACCGAAAAGTTTTCTGAAAACGATATTCCCGTTACCATTATCGGCAAACCCGGTACAGGAAAAGAGCTTCTTTCAAGGAAGATCCACATGGACAGTACAAGGGCCAAATTCCCTGTCTTTGAAATGGTGCTCCTTAAAGAGAGAAGGAAGGGCACCACATTCGTCCATAATGAAAGAAGACAGTTCGACTACACCGAATCTGAATTATTCGGAAAGGAAAAAAATATAAATGTCGATGACGAAGAAAAGAGGATTGGCTGTTTAGAGTTGGTAAACAATGGAACCCTGATTATCAAGAATATAGAAAATATGCCCTCGTATCTGCAGGACAATTTTTTGAAATTTATGAAAACCGGTAGCTTTATAAAAAAATGGGGCAGCGAACCGGTACATGCTAATGTAAGGATCATAGCTACCACTTCAGATATTGGTTTAATGCAGAAACAACTGTGCCCGGGATTGTTCCGGAAGCTAAGTACCCAAAAACTGAAAATTCCACCACTATGTGAACATAAAAGAGACATTCCGCCCCTCATGGAACATTTCGTGGAAAAAATGAGTAAGACAAGGCACACGCCGATTAAAAAGTTTTCGATGGATGCTACAAACAAATTATTAAAATATGACTATCCCGGCAATGTGAAGGAGCTGGAAAATATAGTTGAACGCGCAATCACGCTATCCAAAGCGGATACTGACATTGGAGAAGAAGAGATATTCCTGGAAGAACCAACTGGAATTGAGGACAAAAAAAGAGTCAACCTCTTGAATATATCCCTGATCAAAAGATTATGTAAGAGTCCCGGTGTTATTTCAACTGCCAAAGCAGCAACCTTGATAATTTTTATTTCTATCCTTTGTCTGTTTATAGTGCAATCTGATATTTCAATAGGTGGAAAAAATATTACTTTAATTCTCTTCTGGCAGTTGGGCATACCCTGCTTATTTGTACTATTTCTTTTTGCTGCTCGTTTTGGGTGCGGAATATGTCCTATATACTCTATTACCAAGCTAGTCAATAAATGTAACTTGAAAGCGACCATCCCGGATGTTATTAAAAAATATGATGCATGGATTATGGGTACCGGATTTATATCTATCTTATTCTTAGAAGAATATACCCATATGACCTCATCCGTCAGTAAAACCGCCTACCTGATACTCAGCATTTTGTTTGCAGCTATAGTTGTTGACTTTGTTTTTGAAAAATCAGCCTGGTGTCGTCATCTATGCCCTCTGGGTAGAATGGCCGGGCTGTTTGCCATGTCTTCTCTGATAGAAATACGTGCAGACAGAAATGTATGTACCACGATATGCACAACACATGATTGTTTTAAAGGGTCGGAAAGGGCGGATCCGTGTCCAATGTTTTTGCACCTGCAATTCCTGTCAGATAACAGAGACTGCAAAGTCTGCCTGAATTGCATCAAAAACTGTACGCACAATGCTGCGCGCTTAAATCTTAGAATTCCCGGTGCGGAAATAAGCTCGTTAAACCGATCAGATCTGCCAGGAGCAATATTTTCAATTGTACTTTCCGGTTTATTAATCGCTAAAATCCTCTCTAAAACAGATATCATTCAGGCAAATTATCCCTTTATATTCTCCGCTTCCATAGTTTTTGCACTAACACTGAATCTTACAATCAACTATTTTACCGCACTTATACTAAAAGAGACTGTAATCGGACACCTTAAGCAATTTGGTTACACACTCATACCGCTCATCTTATTTGGATTTATTTCCCTCTATTCTATTGAAATCTTTGGAGATGTGAAAGGATCTCTAATGGTATTTAACATTTACAAGCTGAACCTCAATTTCACAACGATATTTCAATTACTTACTATCCTCACTGGGCTATTTATCACCGAATATCTCATTCACAAGATTATTCAGAATAAAATCAATAAAAACAGACAATTCCGGATATTTGTCATCCAGGGAATGGCACCATTAGTATTATCCATCATCTATATCACACTATTTTTCACTTAATAAATCTGATAGTATTTTTATAGTTATCATTTCGTAGAAAGTGTGTAAACCCCATTCCAGTCTTTTGCAGGCGCTGTCAGCTGATACTCACGACATCTTTGAATATACAAACAACAGTTTAAGTATACACCGCTGGATTGGGGCATGGTCTTCCCGTTAGGTATGTATACCGCCTGTACATTTAAACTTTCAGAGGCATTGCAGATTCCATTCATTATGAATATACCAAAATATTTTATCTACCTTGCGTTTATAGCATGGATCGTTATATTTATCAGCATGTTGATTTCCATGTTTAAAACTGCGACAGCAAAGGAAGCGGCTGCAAAATAAATTGACTTTTTTCTAATCGCATCGTAACACATGCTATAAATTACATGTGCTACGATGCAGTCTGTTCTCAACAATGCAGTGACAATATCGACAATGCGTTACTAGAAGCAGGGCTTGGTGTTGTTAGGAGCAAAAACGGTTGATAAATACTGCGCTGTCGTCACATTTTCTGCATCCATAATTCTCCGTTTCTACTCTTTTGGATAATCAATAAAGTCTATGCTATCGCCTATACAGAGTTTTCTTACTACCATGTAATTTTTCTCTTTAGACTTATGCTCTGAAACAAGTTTTACTGTAAACATATCTTGATCACGGTTACTGGGCATTGAATTAAAACGTTCTGCTGTTTTTGTAGCATCATATAACGTAAGAGGCACCGTTAAAGAAATCACATGTTTGCCCAATGATTTGTGGTTGCTGTCTACAATCTTGCTTTTCTTGTTTTCCTCATTTTTAACCACTTTTTTGTTCACCCCCATTTGTTTAATACAGTCAATTTGATTTTAACTGTGATTATCAATCACTGTTATACTGTTACCGATATTTTCCACTCATGTTCTGATAAAAATACAATTCACAAGCATATACTTTGTTAGATATAATAGTCAATCATATTTGCCTCAATGATCAATAAAAATATTCAGGACTTCATTCTCAATTTCACTTTAAGGCAATCTGTTGGGCAAAAATCTAGAATTATTATTACAATAATAAATAGATTTCCACTGGAATTACACGTAAACATTGAAAGGCTAAATACAAATTTATCACAAAAAATAGTGTGGACTGGCCACTTTATGTCATATTTCATGTCCTTGCAGGTGCAAATCTCGATATAGGACTGCTTAGTTCTCTGGGTCGGTCGGTTCCGTTTATATAATTTCAAGGATTATTGGCAGGATTGGAGGTGCTTATGCCGGTGCCGTTATTGCGGGGGCAAGCAGAGTATAAGGAGGTATATGGGGCTTGCCCTAATGGCACAGGCAGGCATAGCCATCGGACTCGCCATGATGGCAAAAGCAAGCCTTCCTCATACCGGAAGAGCGATACTTAACACTATCATCGCCACAACAGTTATTTATGAGATATTCGGTTCAGTAGCGACACGTTATGCTTTGTTAAAAGATAAAAACATTTAATAATTTAATAATAATTGTTCTTACAGATTTCAATTCAAGAGAAAATCTTTTTTCAATTCCTCTATTTCATTTCTAATAATGTTAGCATTGGGCGCACCTGGAGCAATTCTCAAAAACATCTCTAAATCTGCTATCGCTTTTTCATATTGCCCTTTTTCCTTAAAAGACTCGCCCCTGTACCTAAATGCAACAGGATTTCCAGGAAACAACTCTAGTGATTTATCAAAATCAGTTATAGCGTCATCAATTTTGTCAGTCTGTAGTAGAAGAATTCCCCTGTCAATATACAACCCAGCCATAGAAGGTCTGACGGTTATTGCCTTGCTAAAATCTTGAATGGCCTTCTCAAGTTCGCCGGTCTCTTTATATATCTTTCCCCTCAGATAATAAGTGAAAATTTTATCTGGCGTTAAGCTGATACATTTTCCGAAATCTTCAATTGCTTCTTTCAGTCTATTATTGTCGGCAAAGAATATTGCCCTTGAGAAATATGCATCACTAAGATACGGGTCTAACTCAATTGCTTTATTAAGATCATTTATTGCGTCATCAAATCTACCTGTTTCAGCAAAAGCGACACCTCTATTACAATACGCCTGTGCATAGTCAGGGTCAATTTCAATTATTTTATCGTAATCTAATATAGCTTTATCTATTTTACCCATCTTCTTAAAAGCTATCGCCCTGTTTAAATAGAACAGTGTGAACCCGGGGCTGATAGCAATCGCCTCGTTAAAGTCT
>JAIQZR010000093.1 GCA_021777035.1 Candidatus Scalindua sp.
TAAGTTCTGTTTGAAAGACAATTTTAAAATATAAAAGAAAATGTTGAATAAAGAATATCGAACTTCGAATAATGAATTTGAGGATACGGTAGGAGCCGTCTCCCGACGGCGAGCGAATATCACCCACCATGGCATGTGAACGTATTGTTTACGGTCGCCAACAGGAGTTGGCTCCTACCGGCATTTATGCCGAAGGTTTAACTTATAGTTTGCCTCTATTTGTTTCCATTCTATCCGGTATTAATATTCCACCTGAGACAATTAATTTCATTCCCTCTTCTATACTCAGATCCGTCTCTTCTATATCTCGTTCAGAAAGATATATCAAGAATCCGGAAGTAGGGTTTGGTGTCGTTGGGATGAATATACTAGACAATTCTGTTCCATCTTGTGTCTTTAGGTTTCCTGTGACAAATGCGAATGCTTTCATGCCAACTCTTGGATATTCAACAATCACTACCCTTTTAAAAGATTGTGTAGTTGGGAGACTTATAATTTCAATCAGTTTTTTTGACGAGGTATACACATTTTTTATAATGGGAACATTGTGCAATATCTTTTCAAAAAAGTTTATGACAAACTTTCCAAGAAAGTTTGTTGCGATCATACCAATAAAATAGAGCGTTACAAATGTGAGCACGAAGGCGACTGACGTGATGACAAACTCATCAATTTTGCTCTTTGGAGAAAATCCGAAAAAACCAACGGCTTTTATAACTACAGGAGAGAGTATTCCGCCGATCATAGTAAATAAAAATTTTATTACAATAAATGTAATAAAAACCGGAAAAACAACAAGAAGGCCTGCAATTACTTTCCTTCTGGTACTTTTCTTAAAACCAACAGTGTAAAGTTTTCCTGACTTCATTTTTGATTTCATAATAGATAACTTGATAGTTTAACTTCTTAAATTACAATAAGCTTCCATATTACTACCATTATACTCGCAAGGATAAAATTAAAATCAGTAATGCTTTCACAGGCTAGCCCGCTGGGTATAAGGCGCTTGTGATAGAGATACAAATATCCACACGCATACGCAACACATGGAAGGAGGTAATAGGATAAACCTGAAGTCCAGTCCTTAGCAGGGCTGACAATTAATAGTATTGTTAGTAATATTGACATTATAACGAGAATTGCCTTTGTGTTGTTCTTTCCTATTGCTGTTGGTATTGTTTCCTTTCCAATTATTCTGTCACCCTGAACATCTTTTACATCAAGCAACACTGTTCTCATGAAAACCATACTGAATGTAAATGCAAGCACAACAAAAAGTGATGCTAAAGAGGATGCTGTCGATCCTAAAAATGGAACCAAACCAGTGCTTACGGCCCAGGCTATACTTGTAAACATCTCTTTTGAACCGGGGATTTGTGCTAAACTCTTATATTTGGTAATATTGGAAAGCTTCTTTGGGATTATATAAATCCTGTACGCTATTCCGAACAAAGATGCAAAAAAAATACAGAAAAATGCATTTATGCTAACTGTAAATGCTAAAACTGAGGATAAAACAGCAGCAACAATACCGAGTGCCATGAATACTCCCTGGTGCTTCTCATATAATTTTGCCCTGAATGGCTCACTCAAGGCTGCAGCCTCTTTGTTTGCAAAATAGTTTAAAACATACATTGAAAACAAGAAAAGAGTTGCAATTGCACAAAATTTAACCTTGGGGTTTACGCCAAGCAATACGGAGCTTGAGTAACTGATACTTGCTGCTCCAATTCCGATATACATGAAACTGCCTATTAAGATTGTAATCGCTTTTTCAGCAAACGATTGTATCTGTTTGTTTTTTTTGCCCTGATAATTCTGCACTCTATCGACTACCCTTTCGAGCAGCCAGTTAGGTGTAGAAGCACCAGCTGTTACGCCAATGGTGCCATAATTTGCAAGTTTCTTTAAATCCAATTCATGTTCCGTCTCAACCAGGAACGCTGGTATGCCTCTTTTCTCAGAAATTTGGACTAATCTATTTGTATTCGCACTGCCTCTTCCACCGACTACGACCATTGCATCAGCATCCTTACTCAGGCTGATTACCTCCTCTTGTCGTCTTGACGTAGAACTGCATATTGTGTCAAACACCTTGTGGTTTTCGTATCTGTGTTTTAGCTTTTCTGCTATTAATGCAAAAGTATTCATATCCTGAGTAGTCTGAGCGACAATACAAATTTTTTCCATATCAGGCAATTCTGACACTTCATCAGGAGAAGAGATTACATATCCGTTGCCATTAGTGTACCCAAGTAATCCTATTACTTCAGCATGTCCTTCATCACCCACTATTATGGTAGAGTATCCTTCCCTCGCGTTTTCTTCAATAATTAATTGTACCCGTTTCACGCGAGGACAGGTTGCGTCACAGATCTCAGCACCTGTAGCTTCTAGCTCTTGTCTTCTTTTGGGTGTAATACCATGGGCCCTGATAACTACAGTACTTTTTGATAAATCGGTGTCTTCATTGAGGGCTCTGATTCCTTGCTTCTCCAGCTTGTCAAGTACCTGGGGATTATGTATCAACGGTCCTTCTGTATAGACAGAGCCATCACCGCTTCCAACTTTACTAGCGGCATCCAATGCGTTGTCCATTGCCTTCCGTACACCCATACAAAAGCCAGCTTTTTTCGCTACTATAACTCGCATTTTTAATATTTTTTCTGGTTAAATAAGTTGTGTGATTTAGTGCTAATACGTGTCAAACTTTATGTTTCAGTAGGCTTTTTCTTCCAAGCCATCACTAAAATACAATGAAAGTGATTTTATCACATGCAATTTTCTTGTCAAAGAAATTCAGATTTGATAGAATTGCCCCGGCGTCTGGCATTTGGCAGAGAAGAGAGGATTTTCGACTGTATGATGAGAAGTGTCTATCCATATAGTGACGGCAAAGCTGATATTTTCAAGAAACTGACAAAATAATATAAGGAATATCAAAAATGGATTTTTATGAAACCATAAATTTAAGAAAAAGCGTAAGGGCGTACAAAAAGGATCCGGTAGAAGATGACAAACTAGGTAGAATTCTTGATGCCGCACGGCTTGCACCAACTGCTGCCAACAGGCAGCCATTTTCACTTATCGTAGTAAAAAACGAACAGGTTAAACACAGATTAAAAGATGCTTATTCGCAGAAATGGTTTTTTACGGCACCTGTCATTATATGTGCATGTGCGTTACCGGATGTTGCATGGAGGCGAAATGATGGAAAGGCTTACGTTGATGTTGATGTGGCAATAGCAATGGATCATTTGATACTTGCGGCAGCATCTGAAGGATTAGGTACCTGTTGGATAGCAGCTTTTAAACCAGAGGTAGTAAAAGAGGTATTAAGCATACCGGATAATTTAGAACCCTTGATTCTGACACCCCTGGGTTATCCTGAGGGTGTTCCGGTGCCATCTTTTCGAAAACCACTTGGGGAAATTGTAAGAGAAATTTAGTGAATCTGCTGCAATTATCCATCCTTTAGGTTTGCTTTCGTACATTAAGCGCAAGGCTAAAGCCTCGCCCTACGTATCTTCAGACAGATCGGGCATAAAAAACCGTACTCGCAAAAACCTAACCGGACACTGCTGATATTTAATAAAAGATTAATAGTTTCTTAAGGTATACAAGATGACAACAGTTGCAATCTCACGTTGTGATAATTATGAATTAGAAAAAGTTAGCACGGCTGTGAAAAAATGTTTAAGCTTGATAGGTAATATTGAAACAATTGTAAGACCTGGAATGAAGGTGTTGCTCAAACTAAACCTGCTTTCCGCTTCGTTAGGGCCGGAGAGGGCGGTGAATACCCATCCTGTCGTTATCAGGGCGCTTGTTGACATATTTATGGAAGATTATGGGTGTAAGGTCTATATTGGAGATTCTTGCGGTAGCTTAAGAACCGGATCTACAGATAAAGCTTTTAGAGTTACACAAATAGACAAGATAGCAGAAGACACTGGTGCTGTTATCGTAAACTTTGATAAAGATGAAGCCCTTGATATAACAAATAAAAATGCGGTAATCTTAAAAAACTTCAAGATCGCAAAGACTGTTAAATCAGTAGATATTGTAGTAAATGTTCCGAAGCTAAAAACACACGGTCTAACAAGATACACGGGTGCAATTAAGAATATGTTCGGTTCCATACCTGCTAATGGGAAGAAAAATGTGCATCTTCTAGCACCAAAGAATAGATCAATGGCGCAGGCGTTGGTTGACGTTTTTGAGATGGTGCAGCCACATATTACTGTAATGGATGCGGTTGTTGGAATGGAGGGTAACGGCCCTAACGCTGGAGATCCTCGAAAGGTAGGGTTGATCATTGCCGGTTATGATGGCGTAGCATTGGATGCTGTGGCTAGTACTGTCATAGGTTTCGATCCTATAAAAGTACCTATCATCAAGTATGCGCATGACAGAAAGCTGGGTACCGCTGATCTGAATGAGATCAATGTTTCAGGTGAGGAAATAAGCAAGGTGAGTGTCACTGATTTTAAAAAGCCTTCCAGCTCTGCACAGGATTTTGCGTCCAACTATATCCCAGATTTTCTGCTTGCAAAAATGTTTGATAATAGCTGCTCATGTGTATCTACAGTGTACCAACCAAATTGTACAAAATGTTATGAGTGTATCAGGAATTGTCCCGCGAAAGCGATGTCTGCACCGGATGGCAAGGTGATTGTCGATGAGGATAAATGTATTGGCTGCTTTTGCTGTGACGAGGTTTGCAATTACAAGGCGATTGAAATGAAGCGCACATTTCTTGGCAAGGTTTTCTTGAAAATGGCAGTTTTCCTGGGTGTAGAAAGACTACAGTAGCAATACATTGTCTATGTAGAAAGCGTAAAATAAAGCAGCAAACAACAGATTCGGTCTTTTATGTCTGTATGGTTATAACACGTCAAGAGTCTTTTTGGGCAGCCTTCGTTTCTGTTGAAGCCGAAGATATTCGGTTTCCGTCTTTAACTTTTTTAGCGACTTCTTCTCTATTTATAGTTATGTGTTTTGGCGCATCAATCCCCAGCTTGATTTGTTGTTTATTAATGTCCACAACTGTAATCTTTATATTATCTTCAATTATGATGCTTTCACCTAACTTTCTTGTTAGTATGAGCATTGTTCACATCCCCTAGTATATTTTTAAGTTTTTTAAACAGGATTAATTTGTGTTTTTTTACTGAACCGTCCATTCTACAAACATTACATATTAAGTCAATTAATTTACATTGAATTTGGGAAAAAATATGAGCGTATCATCCCCGTCCGAACGGCCTGGCCGGGCGGGCGTGATGATGCGTTTTAAAGCAGTGACACGGTCACTGCTCTCCAAAAAAGACATTGCTCCCGACGGCGAGCGAATATCACCCACCATGGCATGCAAACTACGGTCGCCAACAGGAGTTGACTCCTACCGGCGTATTTATGCAGAAGGATTTTATTAATAATATGTCTGGCCATCTTCAGGTTGGTATGTTTAAAATCCTTCTTGCGATCTCAAAGTAAATAATAATTCCAGTTACGTCTATAATAGTGGTGATAAGGGGTGCAGACACGATAGCCGGGTCAAGCCTTAAGTAGCTGAAAATGAGTGGCGTAGCAGTTCCTGCGAGGTTTCCTACAGTAACCACGGTTGCTACTGAGATCCCAACAGTGACTCCCAACAATGTATTATGAAGCAGAAATATTGCAATAAAAAATGCGGTAGTACCAAGAACTGCACCGATCACAAACCCGGCACAGGCTTCTCTTACGAGTACTTTCCACCATTGCTTTAATGTTAATTCTCCAGTAGCTAGAGCCCTTATTACAAGTGTAGATGATTGGGATCCAATATTACCACCGGCCCCCATTAGCATGGGTATGAAATATGCGAGAGCTATTATTGAACTGAGAGCCACTGAATATTTCTGAAGAATTTTTCCTGAAATAGTGGATGCAAGAACCAGAACAAATAACCAACCAACTCTTCCTGACAGTTGTTTAAAATATCCTGCACGAAAATATCTCTCTTCAGATAGTTGAATGGCTGCCATTTTATGAAAATCTTCTGTGGCTTCTTCCTCCATTATGTCAAGAATATCATCTACCGTAATAATACCAACAAGGCGGTCTTCACTATCCACAACCGGTAGAGAGAGGAAATCATATTTCTGAATTGCCTTGGCCGCTTCTTCTTGATCATCAGTTGTGTGTACCCTGTATACTTTTCCACTCATTATATCGCTTATTTTCTGATCTGGCTTTGCCAGAATAATATCTTTAAGCGAAACAACTCCACATAGTTTTCTATTTTTATTTATTGCATAGCACGTATAAATTGTTTCTCTGTCAGGCCCAGTTTCCCTTATATGTTCTAATGCATCTGAAACTGTAATCTCTGTTCCCAAATCTACATATTCTGTAGTCATTATCCTTCCTGCAGATTCAGGCGGATAATTTAGCAGAATATTTGTTTCTTCTCTTTCTTCGAGTGGAAAGAGTTTGAGTAGTTTTTTTACCAACGATGCGGGAAGTTCATCAAGGAGTTGTGTCCTGTCGTCAGGGTTCATTTCAAGCAGGATTACTTTTGCCCGACGTTCAGTAAAGTACCCGAGTAACTCTTCTTCCTCTTCCGGGTCAAGCAGGGAAAATACTTCTGCAATTTTAGTCTTCTTTAGAACGCGAAGCGCAATTACCCTTTCCGTGGGTTCCAGTGTACGGATTATGTCAGCAATATCTGCAGGATGTATGTCTTTTAGCAAAAGACTTAATCCCTTCAGATTTTTGCTTTCAATAAGTTCCTTTAATTCAGGTGTAAATATTTTATACCATTCCATGATGTTTAATTGGGCCTTCGACTTCGCTTAGTGTGGTAGTTGGGTGTTACTACCGTTTAATTTGCTAGTGTTTTTAAGCTTTTGCCAGAACGGTAGAATGGGTGATAATGTAGTCCACAGCATCTTGAGCAAATCGGTAGAGTATTATTTTTGATAAACTTTCTGAACTTTCTGGATTTGTTATTATTCCATATATCTGAGAACCTTTCGGTTTTTACGTTTCCTAATACATAGTCGGGGTTGTCATTGCAAAAAACTATATCACCATTAGGGTATACCATTGTTTGTGTCCATGGTGCGATGCAACGTTTCACTCTGTTTTTTGATTTATTTCCATTATAGAAATTATCTTGTGTGGTAGAGTAATATTGCGGTATATCAGAGACCTTAATAGCAGGGAAAAAAGCAAGTTGGAATTTGTGATCCTTCAGAAGTAAACTTGAAATGCTTTCCTGTAGGACATGTGTATCTATTTTTGTTTCATCGCTTACCCATCCTTGCCATGATGGTGCATGGCACTGAAATACTTTTTTCATTAATGTTTCATAGTTTTTGCCTGTCCTTGTGTTATTGAAATAGGGATGTTTAATAAGCAACATTTCAAAACCCAATTCTTCAGTTGTTTTGCTAATATTTGCCAGATATGGAAAAGAATGATCTGTGATAGTGAACACTTGGCACAAAAGAGGCCTCTGTTTATTAAACTTCTTCTTTGCATGTATGATTTTCTTTATACCTGACTCAATCTTCTGGTAACCGTTGTGGATACCTCTAATTTCATTATGTACATGCTCCGGCCCGTCTACTGATACGTATAATACATCCACCCCACTTGTTACAATGTCATCTGTATAGTTCTCAAGGAGAGTTCCATTTGTAATTACCCAGCAAATCAGCTTTTTCTGTTTTATATATTTTATCAATCTGATGATATCTTTAAAGTAGAATGGTTCTCCGCCTGTCAGAAAAATTGTTGGTGAGAATTTAGAGACATCATCAATAAGTCTCTCAAACTCTTCGATATTCATAGTTTCTCGTAAAAGGTCGGACTTTTTGTTGTTATAATTGCCAGCCTCACCCCATTGCCCACACATTTTACAGCGTAAGTTACATAGATTAGTGGGAGTTATATGTATAAGATAAGGCGGGAAGCTATAGCCATTATTTAGTCGTCCGTCTATTTGAAAAGAGAACAATCTTGTAACCCACTTCATCATTCTTTTATCTGAGAATGGGTTGCTTTTTGACATCTTTATAATATTTGAAATAGAGCCCATAGTTTAATTTTAATACAAAAAAAGGAGATTGAATATTTGCCACGGACGGTCATGAATGGTGGGTGCACGCACGGCTTTGCAGCAGATAAAGCCATGTAGATGATAGTAAAATAATGCGAAAGACGCAAGCCGAAAAAAAATAGCTCAACTCATTTTGCTGTTATTGTTGAACCATGTGAAGGACGAATAGTTCAATATTTTCAGGAATAGCTATTTGCCATTATATTTCCTTAATAATTCCATCACAGATACCTTGAAAAAAGGTATCTGTTCGATTATGGATTCTTTGTAAAAGTCGAGATGTTGACTTTATTTTTCAGGAACAGTTTTACGCGCCAATAACCTTTCTCTGGAGTGTTCTTAAGCCAATTCCGAGCAGTCTTGCTGCCTTGGACTTATTGCCTTTTGTTTTCTCCAATGTAAACCTTATTATTTCCGTTTCTGCTTCTTGAAGGGTAAAGTGCTGAGGGATCTGGTAGAAATCGGCATGTTGTGGCTGAGAAAGTAATAAGAAGGAAGGAAGGTATTTTGCTTCTATTGCATCACCAGGAGCAAGTGCCATGGCAGCTTCAACGGCGTTTTCAAGTTCTCTTACATTTCCGGGCCACGTATAATTTAACAGCATTTGCATTGCATTCTTATTTATGCCTTTGATCCCATACCCTTTCTCTTCATTGAAATTATTAATAAAATGACTAACCAGAAGAGGAATATCATCCTTTCTGTCTCTAAGAGGCGGGACTTCAATATGTACAATATTCAATCTATAATAAAGATCTTTTCGAAAACTATTCTCATCAATAAGCTCATTAAGATCCCGATTCGTTGCCGCCAAAACCCTGATGTTTACCTTAATTGTCTCATTCCCGCCAACTCTTTCAAACTCTTTTTCCTGAAGTACTCTGAGAAGTTTAATCTGTGTACTTAAAGTCATATCTCCTATTTCGTCAAGGAATATTGTTCCCTCATCCGCAAGCTCAAACCTTCCAATTCTCTTTATAATTGCACCGCTAAATGCCCCCTTTTCATGTCCAAATATTTCTGATTCAAGTACCCCTTCATTAAATGCCCCACAGTTTACCTTAATAAACGGTTTTGATGCACGTGAGCTGTTAAAGTGAATGGCCTTTGCCACTATCTCTTTTCCAGTTCCTGTTTCTCCTGTAATAAGTGCATTTGTATTCTTTGGAGCAATGGAACTGATTAAATTGATAACATACTGCATTGGCTTACTTCTTCCGTGTATATCTTCAAAGTTAAACATTCCTCTTACTTTTTTCTCGAGTTCAATCTTTTCCAGGAAGAGTAACTGTTTTTCAATTGCCTTTTCTATCACAGTAGCTAAAAGTCTTGGTTTCACGGGAATTTCATAAAAGTCGTAAGCACCATCTTTCATCGCATCTATAGCGTTTGAAAGAGTTGCTCCTTTCGAAAGGAAAACCAACTCTACATCCGGTTTTAACGTTTTTATCTTTTTTAGAAAAGTTGAAGTCTTAATCTTTAGAAAATTGTACTCACAAAGAATAATATTTATGGGTTCGGTTTTTAGCGTATCGTAAACCTCACGTGCTGAAAAACCCGTGTAAACACCTATTTTTTTTCTTTTCAAATAACGGATTATTTTTTTCCATTCCAGTTTTTCTCTTTCAAAAACCGTAAGAATGTTAATTTGCATTCTATTACTCCCCAAAACAGATAAATTGTAACATTTTTTTTATGACCCCTCGAAATGTATGCCATTATATTCACTAACTACTAAATAACTAGATTTTCTGTGCCATAATGACATAGCATAATTAAGCAAAAATACAAATCAAAAGCAATTGGAAAATACATGTATTGCCATAAGTTGTTATACAATAGGGCATTACAAAGTGCCGTAAAATGGCACGATTTCTGCGATACTCTACTAACAACTAATAAACTTTAATGCATTTAAATCTAAATAAAATCATATATTCCAATGGTTTTATTTCATTCATCATCAATGGATCTCTTTATCTTTGTTCTGGGCCATATATAGGAAGGAGGATTTCAGTATAGGGAAATAATATTTTTTTTAAGAGACAAAAAACCTATACAATTAATGTAAGTGTGATGTGGTTTGTGTCAATTTTTAGTTAATATTTGCAATAAGACGTATTTATGATCTTTGTGTAAAAAGGAGAAAATCACATGGTTTTGAATAAATTTCCGAATTTTGGTTATCTTGCAGTAATTGTTATCGTTTTGGGAATTACAATGAGCATGGCAATTGTCAAGGCCGATTCCTCGTTGCAAAACAATAACGACGGTACCGTATTAAAAATAAACGAAGAACTTAATACTCATCAGGAGTATGAACAAACTGAAAAAAATGTTGAGGAGGATGGCTCATCGGTAGAAGAGTTAAAAGAATTAGAGGAGTATGATATATCCATTGAAGGAATGACTTGCGCTAATTGCGAGGTGAAAGTGAAAGAAGCGCTTTTGAAGTGCTCTGGTGTTAAAACTGCCTGGGTAAGCTACATAGATGCTAATGCAGTAATTGAGGTTAATGTTGATATGATTGACGGTAATGAAATTATAGCGGCTATAGAGAAAGCTGGATTCTCCTATGTAGAGGAAGAATGAAAGCTTTGTTTTTGCAATAGGTTTTACAACAATTTTTATGTGGGGATATGATGGATAAAAATATTGGAAAAGACACTGCTAAGAAGCGTGGTCGGCCTAAAAAAAGCTCTGAAGTAAAAACCGTACAAGCTAAATCTGGTAAGCAGAAGGCTACAGGTAAAAAGGGCTAGTCATGCTCTTTTTGAGGGACGGAGGAGGTGCTATGCCTCCCCGTCTGCTTTCTACAAAGAAATAATAAATTTCAAAATAATTATTGTATAAAAGGCAAAAAAAGTCATGAGGCATCAAAAGTTGTCAAAATATATGTATATTTAAACGGATATTTAACCTTCCTATTTCATTACTGCTTACGAAACTTGTGTCCAAGACAAGTCTTAAATCTTATCATTTGACCTTGCTCTCACTGGCTTTTGCATTATTGGCATGCTCGGAGGATTTTATCTGTCAATATCAAAGCAAAAAATGATATAGAAGTGTGCATGGTTTATTTCTCTCCTAACAGATTGTTCAGTAAATTGCACTTCGATGAAACTCTAAAGTATTTTAAAGAAAATCAACAATCCCCTATAATCATTGGTGATTTGAATATAGACGTCAATGTGTTATTGCCGGGCTTGCTGCAAAAGACTACAGGGTTTCAACTAATGCCTGCGCCTGTATCACTCCTCCGGAAACAATGCGTACTATAGACTTTATATTACTCCCCAAAAAATATAAGTATAAATTACTCTATTGCACTGAAATAGAAGAGGAAGGATTGATGAAACATTGACAATGCTGGATGAACTGGGTATAGATCTTATTGAAGAGTCTGAAATCGAGACTTGTGATTCGGCAGATACAGAAGATGATGATGACGAATCAAAGGATAATGCAAAAATTATAATAGGTCTTGCGGCAGGTGCTTCAGAAAAGATTGAAGACCCTATTAGGATGTATTTAGCGCAAATTGGGGTTATCCCTTTATTATCATGGGCTGATGAGATAGCATTAGCCAAGAGAATAGATGTGACGAGAAAAAACTTTCATAGAAGAATACTTAAATCTGACTATTCTCAGGGAATTTGTTTAAAAATGCTGGAAGGCATCACTAACGGAGACCTGCCTTTTGATCGTACTTTAGCAATTAGTACTGAATTTGAAAATCAGAAGGAAAAACTTCTTAAACAATTCCCGGTACATGCAAAAACGCTAAGAACTCTCTTAAACAAAAACAGAGAGGATTATGAACAAATAAAATGTAAGAGAACCTCTGCAAAAGACAGGTACAGACTTCTTAAAAATGTGAGAAACCGCCAGAGAAAAGGTTCTGGAATTATTGAAAAACTTTGCATACGCACTAAAAAACTGCAGCCAATAATGAAGCAGTTGCAGGAAATTTCTTCCGGAATGAACAGCATACCGAAACAGATTTTATTGTGTGAAAAACGTGACAATATGAAGGATATATTACGAAACTTGAAATCCAAGCTAAGTGAATATGAGGATTTGGTGCTTGAAACACCTGAACGGTTAAGCCAGCGAGTCGAATCCTTTGAAAATATTTTCAAAGAGCA
>JAIQZR010000094.1 GCA_021777035.1 Candidatus Scalindua sp.
TGCCTACCTCCTTACCATCAACTGTGATAGTTGCATCTACAGGTTCGCTCATTATATTAAAAGACCCGGTCAATTGTTGTAGTTCTACTGACAGAGATGTTTCCTTGCTATATTCAACAACGACGTTCTCACTCCAGCTTCTATATCCATCCATTCTGGCTTCTACATTGTGTTCGCCCGGTACAAGGTCGGCTATGCTGGCAGGAGTATTGCCGACCTCCTTACCATCAACGGTGATGATTGCGTTTATAGGTTTGCTTGTTATGTTTAGCGATCCCGTCAGTTGTTGGAGCTCTACTGACAATGACGTTTCTTTACTATGTTCAACAACGACGTTCTCACTCCAGCTTCCATAACCGTCCATTCTGGCTTCTACATTGTGTTCGCCCGGTACAAGGTCAGTTATATTGGCAGGAGTGTTGCCGACCTCCTTACCATCAACGGTGATGATTGCGTTTATAGGCTTGCTTGTTATATTTAGCGATCCCGTCAGTTGTTGGAGCACTGCTGACAGAGATGTTTTCTTACTATGTTTAATAACGACGTTCTTGCTCCAGCTTTTGTGACCATCCATTCTGACTTCTACTTGGTGTTCGCCCGGTACAAGGTCAGTTATGCTGGCAGGAGTATTGCCGACCTCCTTACCATCAACGGTGATGATTGCGTTTATAGGTTTGCTTGTTATATTTAGAGATCCGGTCAATTGTTGTAACTCTACTGACAGAGATGTTTCCTTGCTATATTCAACAACGACGTTCTCACTCCAGCTTCCATATCCATCCATTCTGGCTTCTACATGGTGTTCACCCGGTACAAGGTCAGTTATATTGGCAGGAGTGTTGCCGACCTCCTTACCATCAACAGTGATGATTGCGTTTATAGGTTTGCTTGTTATATTTAGAGATCCGGTCAATTGCTGGAGCACTGCTGATAATGAGGTTTCTTTACTATGTTTAATAATGGCACACTCACTCCAGTTTTTGTACCCATCCATTCTGACTTCTACTTGGTGTTTGCCAGGCAAAAGATCGGTCATGTTGGCAGGAGTATTGCCGACTTCATTGCCATCAACAGTGATGATTGCGTTTGCCGGTTTGCTTGTTATATTTAGAGATCCGGTTAGTTGTTGAAGTGTTGCTAATAATGACCTCTCCGATCCTGGTTCGATTTCCACATCTTCCTTCCATGCGTGAAAACCGTCCATTCTTACTTCTACGGTATGCATACCTTTGACATTAGACATTATAATTTCCGGTGTGATGCCAATCTTCTTGCCGTTGAAAAAAATTGTCGCATTCTCAGGACTACTCTCTACCATTAAATATCCGGTACTTCTTTGAAGCAGCGCTGTAATGGTTTTCTCTTTGTCCGGTTCGACACTTACTATCTCACTCCAATCGTCATATTTATCCTTACTAACTTTAAACTCGTGAGTACCGGGGATTATAGAGATTATCCTCTCCGGGGTTGTACCGGAATGTTTTCCGTCTAAGTAAATCTCTGCGTTTGTTGGCTGGCTCTTAATGTTGACAGAACCGGTTCTTAGTTGTAGCACTGCTGTAAGTATCTTCTCCTTGCCGGATTCAACATTCACACTTTCTTTCCAAACCTTATACCCGTCCATACTGACTTCTACTGAATGTGTGCCATGAGGAACAGACTTTAAACTTGCAGGAGTAGTTCCAATTTCAATACAATCTAAAAGTATTTTTGCATTAGATGGTTCGCTGTCTAAAGATATAGACCCACATTCCGTTATAAGTTTGGCGGTTAAAGATGTCTTCTTGTTCGGTTCAACGTTTATTTCCTTACTCCATGTCTCATACCCGTCTAGCTTAACGTCAACTAAGTATTTTCCTGCCTTTACATTATTAAAAGTTTCAGGAGTTATACCTACATTGATTCCATCAATGATGATTTCTGCATTTGCAGGTTCACTATCTATAGTAATAGAGCCAACTTTCCCTTGTAGTACTGCAGTTAATGAGACCTCTTTATTTGTCTTAACATCTACATTTTGGTTCCAGATGTCATATCCGGCCATTTTAATCTTAATTTTATACCTTCCTGGCAAAATCTGAGTTATTATAGCCGGAGTAAGACCAATATTATCTCCATCCAGATATATCTCTGCTGAAGACGGTTCACTCTTTACCATGATTGATCCTGTCTGTACTTGTCTTGGTGGTGAAGGCTTTTCCGCCTTTTTTTCTGGCTCTATTGGTGTAATTTTTTCAGATGTTGTTCTAAACTCACATTCGGGGCATTTCGGATAGTGGGATTTTTGTCTTCCTCTGCATATGAAAATGTTGATTTCGTACTCTTCATCAGGGCAGTGACGATATGATTTTGTGGTCTTGCTTTCCATAATATTGCTTGAAACAATGTGTCAAGTCTTCATTATTTGTTATAAATTAATAGAACAACAGGCTCAATAATAAACATATACTTATAATTGCTTATAAATAGTTGTAATTTTCATAATATTATTACAATAACCTTTTATATTATAATACCTTATGCAATACTTTATGATACCATAATAAGAGAAGCAATCAACGATGAGAAGTATTTTATCACATACAATTTGTGAGTGCAAGTATCACATTATACGGTTATTTATGCATTTACGGTAAATTATCAACAACTTTGTCTATGTAAAAACGGATTTGTAGTCAATATCTATTTTGGTATTATCAAGTATGATCAATCTGTCCGGATTTAGTAAATGTATTGAAATTAATAGATTCCATGCTATTTGTTGCTCACGCATCCAAAAATGATTAAGATTGAAAACAGCAAACTCTCAAGAAGGCTGCAGATCATCCCTACCGGCACAGGGGTTTATATGATGAAGGATGCCAGGAAAGAGGTCATTTATGTCGGTAAGGCAAAAAACCTGAGAAGCCGTGTCAGGAGCTATTTTCAGAGTTCAGGAGATGAACGGTTATTTGTGAAATTTCTTGTAAGAAGAATTGCTGACATTGATTTTGTTTTAACGGACACAGAGAAAGAGGCACTTATACTTGAAAACAACCTGATTAAACAGTTCAAACCGCGTTTTAACATAAATCTTCGTGACGACAAAACATTCGTATCTATTAAGTTGGATATGGATCAAAAATTTCCATATCCAATTATTGTAAGACAGATAGAGCCTTCAACGGGTAAGGGCAATAGAGCAAAAAAGAGTAAAAATATTCTCTATTTCGGCCCTTATTCTTCATCAAGGGCAGTACGTGAAACATTGAGGTACGTAAACAGTCTGTTTCCGATCAGAAAATGTTCACAAAGTGTCTTTAACGGTAGAGTGAGACCGTGTCTCTATTATCAGATTGGAAAATGTGTGGCACCGTGTTGTGACCTGATTGATGAAACGGCTTACAAAGAGTTAATAAATGAAATTATTCTGGTTCTTAAGGGCAAAAACAGTGAATTGTTAAAGGTCATAAAAAAGAGAATGCATGACGCATCTGTAGAACTAAAATATGAAAAGGCTGCAATATTCAGAGACCGCATTTTTGCCATAGAAAAGACAGTGGAGAAACAGAAGATCAGCAGTCTTGACTTCGTAGATAAAGATGTATTTGGTTATTATAGTGAGGGGAGTAGCATACAGATACAGGCAATGTTTATACGTAATGGTAACCTTGAGGATATTGCATCTTACAGGTTTTCAACGATGAACGAATCATTGAATAATGTCTTTCGCTCTTTTCTTAATCAGTTTTACGTACAGACAAGGTTCATTCCTGATGAAATCTTGATGCCAATTGAGAGCGAGGACAAGGAAATACTTGAAGAGTTGTTAAGCGATAAGAAAGGACATCGGATAAAGGTAATTTTTCCAAAAAAAGGTGAGAAATATAAGTTGATGGAGATGGCAACAAAAAACGCTGAAAATGCGTTTAAAATCCGCCATGATATGAGAGATAGTCTCGAAACTACACTGGGCTCCTTAAAAAAACAGTTGGGTCTGTCAAATATACCGAAGAGAATGGAGTGTTTTGATATATCCAATACCGGGGGGGAGCAGGCAGTCGGATCTATGGTTACGTTTGAAGGCGGCTTATCGGTAAAGAGTAAATACAAAAGATACAAGGTGAAGACGGTATCGCAGTCAGATGATTATGCGATGATGTACGAGGTGTTGACAAGAAGGTATACAAGGGCATTTAAGGAGGATGATTTTCCAGACCTTACGGTTATTGATGGTGGAAAGGGCCAGTTAGGTATCGCCAGGAGAGTATTTGATGAACTTGGTGTTGACGGGGTAGATTTAATAGCACTTGCAAAGGGTAAAAAGAGAGCGACAGGACTCGTTGATGTAAGGCAGAAACTTGATGAGCGTATTTTTATAGGCAATAATGCTACTCCGATTGTGTTGGATCAGGACTCCCCTGAGTTAAGGCTTCTGGTAAATATCCGTGACGAGGCGCACCGCTTTGCCCTGGCATATCATAAAAAACTGAGAAAAGAACAATACTACAAGTCACCTCTTGATAAAATTACTGGCATTGGACAGGTTAAAAAAAGAGATCTATTCAAGCACTTTGATGACATGCAAAAGATACGTAATGCATCGGAAGATGAGCTAGGGAAGGTAAATAGCATTACTGCGAGGGACGCAAAGAATATATACGATCATTTCCATTAAAATATTTTTTGCCATCTGATGTGTATATGAAAATTCATCTCATTTAAGAGTTGCTGCCTTTAGGCAGTCTAACTTCTATGCCTGCATCAATAACCGCTGCTCCGATAGAATCACCCCATACATTTATAGTAGTTCGGCATCTGTCCAGGAACCAATCAATCATCAATATCATAGAAATCCCCTCTATCGGTAGGCCAACTGCTTCTAATACAATCACCATTGTTACAAGACCTGCTTCCGGGATACCGGCAGCTCCGATAGCGGCCAGGGTTGCCGTTAAGAATATTATAAACAAATGTCCCATACTTAAATCGATACCGTATAATTGAGCAATAAAAATTGCCGCAACTGCTTCATACAGGGCAGTCCCATCCATGTTGATGGTGGCTCCCAAAGGTAATACAAAACCGGCCGCTTTAGGTGAGATCTGATTGTTGTCTTCAGCACATTTGATTGTAACCGGCAGAGTGGCGGAGCTTGAGGCAGTGCTTAAAGCGGTCAAAAGAGCAGTACTCATCCCTTTGGCGTAAGGTATAATATTTTGTTTCGCAAAGAATTTCAAGATCAGTGGAAGCACAACAAGCGCATGAATTAACAAACCGGCGATAACAGTAATGGCATAGTATCCTATTTTTTTGAATTCGAGTCCAAACTTCTCTATTCCACCTGCATCACCTAGTTTCCCAGCTATTAAGCACGCAATCCCTAATGGTGCTATAAGCATTAAAAGTTGTACAAATTTAAGAATTGTTTCATTCGCGCCGATAAAAAAGTCAATGACAGGCCTTCCCTGTTCACCAAGAGTTGTCAGAATTGCACCAAATATCATTGCAAAAACAATTATCGGCAAGATTCTCGTCTCAGCCATCGCTTTAACTATATTATTTGGTGCCAGGCCTAATAACACATCCTTCAATGTCTCACCAATTGTTTGTCCTTGTTTATCTACCACTTTGTCTGATAACGACAAATCAAAAACAACACCTTTGCCTTTCGTCATTGGACTCGTTTCTACGGCTCTGTAAGTTGATCCGTCCTCTTTGACCCAACTACTTACAACAAAAGTTTTTTCATCTCTACTACTTCTGATATTTCCTCTTATCTCCTCCTGGTCTTTAAGGATAATCATATACCTTTCATCAAACCTGTTTTTTACCCGTGCATGTTCGAAGGTAATCTGATTACCTTCGATAGTGTAAGATAACTCTGAAAAAGAGAAACCTCCACGCAATTTCAGTTGTTCTTCCTTAGTATCTGCTTTTCCGGGACCAATAATAACCACTAACACAATCCCTATCAGGACAGAGATTCCCGTTGTCGCCATATAGTAAAGAATAGTTTTTCTCCCTATTCCTCCCAGCTTTCTTACATCACCCAGGCCAGTAACACCTGCAATCATAGAAGTGATGACTAAAGGAATGACAAGCATTTTCAGGTATCCAATAAAGAAATCACCTATGAATGCCACTTTCTTACCAGTTTCCGGCAAGAAGCCCCCAATTGCTATGCCGATTACTATTCCTGCAATCATCAGGAATAGTAATATTTTCCCAAATTTCCCGCCGGACATGAAACACTCCTTATTTCCATTTTTTGTTGTAATATTCTGTCAGATAACAGCCGTAATACTTTCATGAATGTCAATTAGATGCAATTTTACAATCAGTTACAGAGTGATCCTCTTTTTTTATGATGCAGAAAAGAAGACACAAATTAAAGAATTAATCATGCGGAGCCGCAAAGAACACAAATGGTAAAAACCATTATTCTGTTTTTGTTTTAAGATTCGTTTTCTTGGTTATCTTTGCGCTTTATGGTTCGCGAACCATAAAGCGTGGTCAAGGTAAAAGATGGTGTTGGTTCATCCGCAACAACCTGTTCCACTACAGGAACCTGGCGATGATGGCGGCATGCCTCCTCCGGACGATTCAGATTGTTGGCCGCCGCTTGCGAAGACAGAAAACTGTTTTTCTAATGATTTGCCACCACATTCAGGACAGACTGCTTTTTCACTACCTCTTTGAAGTATCTCAAAATTTTTTTCACATTTTTTACATCTATATTCATATAAGGGCATCGCTTTCTCTCCTTTTAAAACTGTAAAATAACAAACTGTCAAGTTAGGCCTTCGGCAAATTTTTTTGCCTTCATGATGTCTGTTAAAAAATGTCGGGTAAGAAACCCGACCTACGACCAAAAAATTATAATATTTTGTAGGGCGGGTTTCTTACCCGCAGACTTTGAATTTCCTATGCATTAAAATAACGCAAAGGGCGTCATTGTATCAGATTCCAGAGCAGTCTGGCATCTGAAATATGTGAATTAATATTGTAACTGGTAATGCGGTAATGCTCTCAAACACATATTCAGGTGAGTGCTTTCTGTTGCGCCTCTTCTTCAAATTTAATTTTATCATGCTCATACTTTTCATTTGCATCTTCGAGGTTTGTGTAGAGGGCATTAATATCGTCCTGTATCTGCTTACTTGATTTAGATAGTTTTGATATTGCGGCCCCATCCTGATCGTGTGATGCTTTAATCAGAGACTCCATGTCTATTTGTAGTTGCCGTTCCGCTCTCTCTATATTTTTTTCTATCTCTTTGATTTTTTCCTCAAATGGGGCCAATACCTTTGAGCGCCTGGCATTAAATTCGGCACGGATTTTTCTTTTCTCTTTTTTATTCAAACCTGTTGTACTTTCTTGTGCAGATGTCCTTTTGCCGGGTTTAATACTTTCCTGATCATCCCACCCAATTTGCTCAAGGAATTGAGAGTATGTACCATGAAAGAAGAATATTCTATCATGGTGAAACACTATCAACTTATTTGCAACTCTGTGGAGAATGTGTTCATTGTGAGTGACCATGAGCACGGCCCCGCTAAAGTTGTCAATAGCGTCCATCATTGCTTCACATGACTGCATGTCAAGATGGTGTGTCGGTTCGTCAAGTAAGAGAATGTTAGTTGGTAAAACAAGTAACTTGCCAAGTAGTGTTCTGCACTTTTCACCTCCTGACAAAACTTTTACCTTTTTAAGGGCACTATCTCCTGAGAACATCATTGCACCGCAGATACTTCTGACTCTTCCTCTCTCAATGCCCGGTACAGTTGAGGCAATCTCTTCTTCAACTGTCAGTTTGTCATTAAGGGCAGCAGTATTTGCCTGTTCATAGTAACCAATTTTAGTCTGTGGATGGCTCCTTATCTTTCCTTCACCGGGAGACAATATGCCGGCAAGTAATTTCAATAATGTTGTCTTGCCCTTTCCATTTTTTCCGATGATGCATATTTTATCATTACTCTCGACATTGAAATTGAGATGGTCTATGAGAGGTGAATTATCACCGTTATATGTAAAAGTGAGGCCCTGTGCTTCCATTATGGATTTAGCAGGGAATGGAGCGGAATTAAATGAGAATGAGAGTGTGGATATTTTCTCAAGTTTTTTCAGTACTTCCTGTTTTTCAAGAGACTTGACACGAGACTGTACAAGGCTGGCGTGTCCGGCTTTTGCTCTGAAACTGTTTATAAAACTTTCTGCCTGCTTACGTTTCTTGTCTTCGTTGAGGCGCTGTTTTTCATGGATTTCCTCTGATTTCAATATCCTGTCATAATACTCCTGTGTCGTTCCCTTGATTTTTACAATTTTGTGTCGATGTATTCCCAATGTATGTGTAGCAACACTGTCCGTAAAGCCTCTGTCGTGGCTTATTATGACAATCTCATTCTTCCAGTTATTCAGGAAACCGGTCAGCCAGCGTATGGAAACAATATCCAGGAAATTTGTTGGTTCGTCAAGTAAAAGGAGATCCGGGTCTGAGACTAATACCTTTGCAAGGTTCAATCTGATTTGATAACCACCGGAAAATTCAGATGGACTGCGGCCAAAATCATCTTCTGAAAAGCCAAGACCGGAGAGCACACTCTTTACCTTCCAGTCATTACCCTCCTGATCACTGGGAAGACTGCAACATCCTTCCTCCAACACCGTTGGTTTTGTAAAATTAATGTGCTGGCTTAAATATCCTATCCGATAGTTTTTTGGAACGGCAATGATGCCCTTGTCACATTGCTCCTGCCCTGTAAGCATTCGGAATAACGTTGTTTTACCGTGTCCATTCCTGCCAACCAGGGCAGTGCGTTCACGGGGATTCAGGTTAAAAGAGATGTTGTCAAAGATAACTTGTTCGAGGTAATGCTTGCTTACGTCCTGGACTGAAATCATAATTTATTATCATATAATTATTTATTTATATTTTTTGGATTTTAGAAGTAGCTGTTCAGTTATTTCATCCCAATTGTTATTAAAATTCATACCATTATCATCAATATAGGCGACCCCAACCGGTTTGTCAGGTACCCAGACATCATCACAAGGAAGTTTGTGATATTTCATATATTCCCTTATCCTGTTGAACTGATCACCAATGAGTAAACTTTTAAACCTCTGTGATGTTCTACAGGAGTGTATAACAATACGATAACCGGCTTTTCTTAATGTGTCTAATGCCTCTTGGACACCTTCAGTCGGTTCTCCAATATGAGGAAAACGGTGCTCACAAATAACACCATCAAAATCAATAACCAATGGAGGTTTCTGTTTCATTATTGTCTCCTATGCTTTTTTACTTTTAACAGACAAAACCGGACATGGTGCCTTTCTTACTCCCTTTTTGGCTACACTACCAAATCAGCATGTGCGAAATGCCTGTTCTTCCATGTAGCTTGACCTAACGTACCAAATCAAGTTTAAGACCTTCATCTTTCAATAACAATAACTCTCTTCATGTTATTTGTCATGCGGGTTTATACAGTAGAAGAAAATTTATAGCTCAAGTTATGAGTATTAAGGAGAGACGAATTTATGGTCGGTTTGCCTGACAGTTAACACTGGACATGGGGCCTTTCTTACAACTTTCTCAGACACACTACCTAGCATCATATGTGAAATGCCGGTTCTTCCATGCGAGCCAATTACTATCATATCAATCTCTTTTTCTCTTGCGGTACTTATAATTTCAGCGAAAGGTATACCCTGGACGACAATTGCCTCTATATTCATATCCTCTCTAATTTTCTCTGGTATACAATCAAGAAGTTTTACTCTTAACTGCTCAAGAGTCTCTTCATCCGGTATTTGTTGCGACATTGCAATCAGACTATCGTTGAAGGAGCGTATGTCGATTACATGCAGCAAATACAATTTTGCGTCATCTTTCATTGCAAGTGATACAGCGTATTTCAGGGCCTCTTTTGAGCAATCTGAATGGTCGATAGGGCATAACATATTTTTCAAGGATATCATTTTAAATCTGGGTCCTTTCAGTCTCTAACTTTATAATTTATAGTTTTAAGGCTGTAGTCGCCTTAGGGTTCGCGAATGAATTGATATAGATTAAAGTTTCAGTGCAATCAATTAGCGAATTAATCTATCTGCATAGTAGTACCGCACTATTTACTTTTCTCATAATCTGTACGGTTGTGTTTCCAAGAATCAATTCTCTTATTTTAGAGTGACCATAGGCACCCATCGACAGCAAGTCATAATGGCCCTCCTTGCAGAGATCTAAAATCGCACTTACCGTTTCACCGCCTTTAAGAACCGTGTTATATGTAATGTTGCAATCTTTCAGGTTTTCATCTGCTTGAGAAAGGACATCTTCGCCAGCCTTTTCATCATCAGATACTGTGACGACGGTCAGCGGTAGTTTCATTTGCTGCGCAATTTCCACACCTGTATTTAAAGCTTTGGTAGAGTATTGACTGGCATCATATGCGACCAATATTTTTGAAATTTTCTTATATTTTTCAGGGGTAACCAGCACCGGCTTGTGTGTTTGTCTTACAACAGATTCCAGATTTGAACCCAGGAAAGCATCACGCCAGAATGCGTGTTCACCAGCCATTCCCATTGATATCATGTCGCATCTTTTCGCTGATTCGACTATTTCCCTGGAAATTACCCCTTCTTTTGTTGTACGTGTAAAAGAGATCCCGGCAGAGTCACATTTCCCTTCTAACTCATCTAGCGCCGCCTTGGCAGTGTCTTCCAGGAACTGTCGTACGTTCTGTTGGAAATCGCCATAAGGAACCATACCACCAATGCTTGTTCCCAAATCTCTCATAAATGGACCGGCTAATTTTTTTATATCAATTATCGAGATTCCTACTATTTCTGAGTTGAAAGCTCTTGATAGATCAATTGCATAATCAACTGCGACCAAACTTGTGTCTGAAGAATCAATCGGTACAAGAATCGTTTTAAACATCTCAATCTCCATAAAAAGTTGCAAACTCTGCTAGAACCAGGGAGTACAGTATATCGCATCATCGTCTATTATGTGCGAAGAATGTATAAGATAAGAAAACATATTTTCCGTTTATAATACTACACTATAAATTTAAAGTCTATACATAAATTAGCTTTCAAAAACCCTGAAATGCAATATTAGCATGTTATTTTTGTGGTATAAAAATAGATTGACATACCGATCCACAAGAGATGTAAGTCCGTAAGATATTCTATAATAGCTTGTAGAAATTTACATGCCAATATGTTTCCTTGTTGGTAGTCTCTCATTGTGATCGTCCGCTATGTTTTATTTAAACAAATTTGATGTTCGTTTACAGATAGAGACAAGCATAAGCATTAGTGGCACTTCGATCAAGACACCAACTACTGTCGCTAACGCGGCACCGGATGAGAGCCCAAATAGCATTGCGGATGTTGCGATTGCCACTTCAAAATGATTTGAAGCGCCAATCAAGGCCATAGGGGCGGCGTCCTGATAAGAGGATTTTGCCAGCCTTGCCAGGAGGAAGTATCCGAGGCTGAAAATGAGTATAGTTTGTATGAATAGTGGGATTGAAATCCATAGTATTGTTAGCGGATTGCTCACAATAATCTGCCCCTTAAAAGAGAATAAAAGTACTAATGTTGTTAAGAGGGCTATTATGCTGACTGGAGTAAGCCAATGAATGAATCTGTTATTAAACCACTCCAGCCCCTTGAATCTAATAATCACCTTACGAGTAAAGTATCCGGTAACCAATGGTAGTGCGACATAAACAGCTACAGAAAATAGCATGGTTTGCCATGGTATTGGCATTGCATTTATACCTAACAGAAAACTGCCAAGAGGCGCATAAAGTACAAGCATAGTCAATGAATTAATGGCGACCATTACAAGGGTCAAGCTGTCATTGCCTTTTGCCAGATATCCCCACATCAATACCATCGCTGTACAGGGGGCGATCCCCAAAAGGACTGTTCCCGCAATATAGCTTCTCCACAATTCTACTTCGTCACCGTTTTTGAGGATCTCTGTGCCGGGTAGAAAATCTTTAAAAAGGTAGCCCAGAAAAAACCAGGCGATGAGAAACATAGTAAACGGTTTTACTGCCCAATTGATAAAGAGAGTAAGCACTACCGCTTTAGGCTTTTTTGCTACTTTTAGCACCTCCGCGAAATCTATCTTGACCATGATTGGATACATCATAAAAAACAGGCATGTGGCAATAGGTATGGATACCCTGTATATTGAAAGAGAGTCCAGTTTAAAGGCAAGATTTGGCATTGCTTTCCCAATGCCGATACCTGCTCCTATACAGAGCATTACCCAGAGTGTCAAGTATTTTTCAAACAAAGATAATTTTTTCATTTCTGCCATTTTATTTTAATCAACTATTGTTGCCATGCGATTGTACTCTGTCGACTATTAGCAAGTTTTTTCAGCCTGTAGAACTTGTTGTGACAAAAACAAATTTATGATTCCGCCCGCCTCATTCCATTTTTCCCGGTCGATACAGTAGCAGACCCTTGGGCCGTCAATATCGCCTTTTATTAGTCCCGCCTTTTTCAGCTCTTTCAGGTGCTGTGACACCGTAGATTGTGACAGGGGGAGTTCATCGACAACTTCACTACAGATACATTCTCTCTTTTTGACCAAAAAATTGATGATAGCAATGCGCGCCGGATGGGCCAACGCCTTACAGAGCGACGCAATCTTTCTCTCTTTCATCTTAAATTCGCCAACTTTTGTTATCGCCATGGTTATATCCTATATCGCAAATATACGATATAAGGCATCGATGTCAATGAAAAAATACGAATAATTGTTGTGATATACCGTACGATAAGTTATATGTAATAGAACTATTTAATTTTTCTATATTTTCTTTACGGGAGAGACAAGATGAAAAAGTTTTTGGCTATTTATATGTTAACATTTCTGTCTGTTTTGAGTGTGTTTGCCAGTGTTGAGGCTAGAGATCACCGTCATAATAAAAAAGGGTATTTAAGGCAAGACAAATTAAATGAAGAAACGGTTGATGATGTTCAAATGTGGACATACATTGGCATAGAAAAAGTTGTTGACTCCCAGGGGCCAAGATATGGATTTTGGTGCGGAGTTGAGAGTTCTGTTGGCGGTGGAGGTGACCTTTCAGCTGCCCTTCTCGCTTTACCAAATAACAAAAAAATGTGGATGATTGGTACCAGTGGCCTTGGTCACTTTGATTTGGGAACCTGGGGGTTAGACTTTAATGAATTTACACAAGAATTTCCACAGGGCCCGTATATTATCGTTCCTTTTCCACATACTGATAGTTTTAAATTTGTAAATATTGCCTATAACTTTCCTCCAACACCAAATGTTACGTTCCCAATAGATGGCCAGACAAATGTGTCTCTTACTCCTACAATTACATGGGCACCTATACCTGGCATAGACTATATTTGGCTAGGGATTTTCGAGGAAAATGGGCCTGGCGAAATTGAAGTAGATTTAGACCCTGGCGTGACTTCATTCACTATACCAGATGGTAGTGGCGCACTTAAACCAAACACAAGATATTTTGTTCTCCTTGGAGGAGGAAAAGATATCGGCTATGAGATTGAGAGTACTCGGTTGTTCTATTTCACCACTGGAAACTAAACAATAGTCGTTAAATGAAGACAAACTCATATTGCATACTCCCATCTGTCTCATTGTGATAATGTGTGGGGCAATGCCATTGAATTAGAGGGGAAATATGGAGTGCATCATCCGTCTGCCTGTGCGTGTCCGCACGCAGACAGGTGATGATGCGTTTTAAAGCAGTGACACCCGCCCAGGAAACTGGCGGACAGGCGGTCTCACTGCACTCCAAAAAAGAGGATGTGTTAGTGGAAATATGGATGGGGCAACCGTCTCCTTGAAAAAGCGAAACACGTCACCGGGTCGTTCTCCGGGAATAATCAGGGATGCGTTAAAAACTGATAATGACTGTTGCTACTAAATTTAGATACTACTATTCTTTCAGTTTTATCTTGAACCGACCCTCTTCAGCATGCATATCTTCAACCCCTTCTGAAAAAGCTTTCCAGAAGCCTTCATCCTGTCCATAATCTTTAATTAAGTCGATATTTTTCAATCCGCCCAGCCAGGCATTTGGTATAGGAACACCCATCAAACTTACACCCTTCAATATTACAACAGGGCGTGAATTCTTAAATGCCAACTCCATACCTGCCGTAACTTTAATCGTTTTTCCACCAACAACGGGGAATTCCTGGTCTACCGGTATTAGTAACTTAACGCTTAGGAGATTATCCGACAAGTCTATGGCCAATTTGTCAGATAAATCTGTGTTTTTAGCTAATAAGGAGTTCAATTCACGTTCAGTTAATTCAATTACACTCTCACCATCTTCAGAATATTTTTCCGGAGTTAATCCTGTTGCAAGGCCCTGAAATATTTTTAGTTTCTGATCAAGAGCACTCTCTTCTTTTTGAGATAATACGACTGGTTTTAAACTTTTTGGGAAAATATAACCATTAATAATCCAGACCGTTACACCTACAGATATTAAAACGGTAGTAAAGATTATGCCAAGAATTGACAACCAGCTTATTTCTTTTTTCTTTTCGTGGACAGTACTCATTTTTTTATTAACCAACGATTAACTATGTTTATCCTCAAATTATCCCATATATCGATTTATAATCAACAAGTAAAATGGTTCAAAAAATGATCGGTAATTTAATGTATGAGGTGTTTTCGTTTATCATATGTGACCCTCACATGTCAAGCGCAATTGGGTTACAAGACAGAAGTGAAAGAGCCTCTCACTTTTTACTCTTGACCATATGGGGTATCTACTATATAAGATTTCATTTAATAATACATTGCTCTATGATTTAATTATTTAAAGGATGTTTTTATGGATCAGATAATTGTGGTTGTCTATTTAGTTTGCATATTCGCGCTAGGCATATGGGGCGGCAAAGGGATAAAAAACTTAACTCATTTTTCGGTTGCGAACAGATCATATGGAACACTAATTATATTTGCAACATTGTCCGCCTCATTCATTGGAGGAGGGTTCTCCATGGGAAATGCCGAAAAGGTCTTTCTATTCGGCATTGTAAATATATTTGCATTGTGGGGTTTTAGTTTAAAAGAGATACTTGTTGCCTCATTTATTGCACCCAGGATGGGGAAATATCCTGACGCTATTTCAGTGGGCGACATAATGAGTAGGAATTACGGCAAAACAGGCATGGTCGTTTCAGGGATTATGTCTTTTGCGGTTTGTGCCGGTATTTTGGGGGCACAGGTAGGTGCTACAGGGTATATTTTTAATGTTTTTTTGGGTATACCACGATTTCACAGTATACTCATTGGGTGCGGCATTGTCATCGCCTATTCAACTGTAGGCGGAATGAGATCCGTAGTCTTAACTGACGTAGTCCAGTTTGTAATACTTGCGATAGGAATACCGTTAACGCTAATATTCGGTATTAATCATGCGGGAGGCTGGAGCGTCATGATAAGTTCCGTGCCGAACACCCATTTTACATTTCCTGGCACTGGTAAAACAGTGGCACAATTTATAGCACTTTTTCTTGCCTTCGTTTTTGGTGAAACCCTTGTCCCTCCATACGTGCAAAGGCTCTTCCTCTCCAAAAAGTCATCACATACAGTTAAAGCAACTTTATTTAGCGGCATATTTTCATTTCCATTTTTTGCCATAACCGGTCTTATCGGGATCGTTGCCCTTGCCATTAAGCCGGATCTCGATCCAAACAGCGCCATGCCTTTTGTTATAAATACTGTGCTTCCGGTTGGACTTAAAGGGCTTGTTATCGCGGGTGTCATATCGATAGTCATGTCTTCGGCAGATTCGTTTCTCAACTCCGCGTCAGTTGCAATTACCCATGATGTGATAGGGCCTCTGAAGAAAAAAAGAATGTCGGCATCAAGGGAGCTCCTTTTTGTGCGCGTAATAAACCTTTTTACCGGAGTAGTCGCTATAATATTTGCGGTAAAAATTAAGAGTATACTTGACATATTACTATACTCTTACAATTTCTGGTCTCCAATCATCCTCGTGCCGTTGGTCATGGCAATACTTGGACTCAAAACAGATGAAAGACATTTTATTGCAGGTGCTCTATCAGGCGCGCTGGGAGTAGCAATTTGGAATTTCGTCCTGAAAAACCCAGGAGGCATTGATGGGCTTATAATAGGGCTGTTCTGCAATTTTATCGTCATGATGGGATATTATCTTTTGGGGAAACCGAGAGAGACGATACAAAGGATCCAATAGACACCCTGGAGAAGTTTTACGGGAAGATGTTGAAATACCTATATAAGATACTAAAAATAGAGGTCTCTTTTGCCTTGGGAGAGAGACTTTATTTTGCCGGATGTCATCTGTCTGATCTCCGGGTCTGAAATTTTACTAATCTCTAATGACAAGAGGGCCTTTGCCTTTCCGGCAAGTTCCGGATTATAGTCGAGAAGATATTCCTCAAAGGTAAGGAGTGCGTTTGGCTGACAAAAATCCTTAATATCACCTGGCTTGGCCAGGTTCATGAAGTTTTCACCAGTCCTGCCGCTACGATAGCAGGAGGTGCAAAAGCTAGGAATGAATCCTCTGGTTGTTATCTCTTCTATAACTTCCGAGAGAGACCGTTCATCCGATATGCTGAATTGCCCCTGTGCTTTCCCCTCACCGCTGTAACTGCCTGGAAGTGTCTTAGAGCCTGCCGATAACTGTGATACTCCGAGATAGATAAGTTCATTTCTTAGAGCTGCATTCTCCCTTGTGGAAAGTATTATACCAGTATATGGGACAGCGAGACGGAGGACTGCAATTACTTTTTTAAGATCAGTATCTGACAAAGGGTAGGGGGGATGGGTCGCTACGCTGGAGCCTTGTGCCTGTCCAAGTCTTGGGACAGAAATAGTATGAGGGCCGACCCCAAATACATCTTCAAGATGCATAGCATGATACAGTAACGCCAACACTTCAAATTTGTAGTTATATAGGCCAAGCAGTGCACCTATTCCCACATCATCTATACCGGCGCTTTGTGCAAGATCACATGCATAAAGTCGCTCTATATAGTTCGATTTTGGACCGGATGTGTGTAGTTGATTATACGTCTCTCTATGGTATGTTTCCTGGAATAGTTGGTAAGTTCCTATACCGGTATCTTTAAGCTTTTTAAAATTTTTCACTTCCATTGATGCGACATTGACGTTTACCCTTCTTATGTCGCCGTTACCCTCCTTTGTGTTGTAGACGGTCTTTATTGCATCACTTACATAATCTATATCGACGGCGGGGTCTTCTGCAGAGACAATGAGGAGCCTTTTATGGCCTTGTGAAATAAGTGCCCTGGTCTCATCACGTATTTCATCTGTATTTAAACGTTTTTTTTCTGTATTTATGTTCTCCTTGCTAAAGCCGCAATAGAGACAGTTGTTAACGCATCTGTTTGATAGATAGAGTGGTGCGAACAAAACAAGGCGGTTGCCATATATTGTCTCTTTTATCTGTTTTGCGGTTTCGAATATTCTATTCAAAACGACATTATCTTCACAATTCAGGAGGGTAGCTGCTTCTTCCGGGCTAAGTCCTTTTAATGTTAAGGATTTATTAATTATGATTTCGATACGTTGACGGGACGGACTTTCTGCTTCTCCCAGCGTTTCAAATATTTTGTTTTCGTTTATAAAGTTTTTCATCTCAATAACCATTGTAGGGTGGATTAAGAGAAGCGAATCCACCTTTATTTTAAATACCTAAATCCGTAGGAGCCCTTCCAATACTTTTAAGCAGTTGTAGCGCGTCTGCAATCTGATCCGCTACAGACACATCTACCGCAGCTCTATTTGGGTAGATATCGTAGGATCCAACATAATCCTTGGGAGTGAGGTTCAGCATTATTGAGTTTGCTCCTCCCATAAGTGCCTGTTGCCTTGTCTTTGGGTTTATCGACTCAAGGGCCGTAGTTACAAGGATTTTTCCGTAGGGATCGATAAGCCTTAAGACAGAAAGGGCTTTGAGTACATATTCAGCATCGGGTGCACTATGACGGGATAGCGGGCTGTTCGGATGTGGAATAAATGGGCCGAAAGAGTACATATCGCAACCCAGATTTTTAGCAAACATAAAATCGTTAATAACACTCTCAGCATTCTGTCCGGGAAGGCCAATGAGACTCCCGCTGGCAATTATGTATCCGATCTCCTTAAACAGCTCAAGATACCCGGTTCTCTCATTTAAAGAGGAGTGGGGGTGCAGCTTTGAATATAGATCACTGTCAGATGTTTCAAATCTAAACAAGACTGCCTTGGCTCCCGCATCGAATGCTTTTCGATAAAACTCCTCCTCCCTTTCTCCAACACTCAGGAATATAAATACAGGATAATTTTCTCGTATCTTTTTGATCAAATCCAGAATATTTTCTGAACTGTAAGAGGGGCTTTCGCCAGATTGCAGTACGATTCCTTTAAAGCCAAAACGATTTACCGCATCTTCAACAACTTTGAGAATCTCTCCGGTGTTAAGACTGAAACGTTTAAGTGCAGAGTTGTCTGAATTAATGCCGCAGTATGCACACTGACAATCGCACATATTTGAAAACTCTATGATTCCGTGAACACAACAGCTGTTGTCTAAAAACTTCTGACGTATAAAATTTGCAGATTTATGTAAGACATCTATTTCGTCCGGGTTTTCGCTTAAGAGTAATCTCAATGCCTCTTCATGGGATATTGACTTGCCATATATAGCTCTATCAATAATCCTCAGAAAACTTTTTTCCACATTAGGTTTGTCATTATGCAATTTAGAGAGCCGTACATCGGTCTTCTTAAGCTCAAAGAACATCTCCTTCCATGAGTCTAGAATTTCCTCAGCAAGCTTTTCATCTATTTTCTCTACTACGAACCCACCCTGTGCGTAGACATAATCACCCACCCGGAGATCGTAGAAATCATTTCGTGCTTTCCTCTCCTCACCAAAATAATCTACGGTAATCAGATTGCCTGTAATACTCTTTACATTTCCTGGAATAGCGTAACACATATTTTTCGATTGCAACCATATAACGCATAATCACTCTTCCGTTCTATTCCAAACAGCTTTATTCTAAAACGTTTGATAGTGACACTCCTACACCGCCTCCGAGAACGTCCCAGGCAAGATCCTTATAGCTCCAATTGTTACGCCTGACGTCATCATCTATTTCCTTAGCGATGCCACATGTACTGGCGAGCAATAAACCCGTTACACTTGCGTCATTTTTACTGGTATTACCCCATCTGGCCACTGAATATATTGCTACTCCTATAAGAAAGGACACTGAAAAGTGCTTTAATTTGTCTTTTGCAAACCATTCATCTTTTATGATCGCAGAAGGTGTTAGATCTTTTTGATATGTTATACAGCCGGTAAGGAGAGTCACCAGCAATATTGTTAAAAGAAGTTTAAAACAATACTTTATAATAAAAACCATGGATCACTAAACGATTACTTGTTTCCTTCTCTAAAATCATCATCTTGAAGGACTACACTAATTCTAGACAAAAGATCATTACAAAATTCTTTTTCTGATTCGCTTTTGTTCAGAATTGTTGAAAGCGTGATAGTCTCTTCTTTGTTCAATCCGATTGTAACTTCCGGCAAAACTCTCTTTCTGTCAACAACCCTCATAATAAATACTCCTTGTATTCTCTTAGTTAATTAATAAATCTGTTTCTTTAAACTACAAATACAGATGATTTTAACTTCTTATGGTTATGGTACGATTGCCCATATTCTTGCTTGACCGCCTGAACCACCTTCAATTTTTATTGGTGCTATTATTAATGTCGCTCCAGTGGGTGGAAGTCTATCAAGATTCGCTACGTTTTCCAGTATGTATTTGCCAGCGCCATTAATTATGTGATGGACTGGAAAATCAGTTGAAATTCCATAATCAGCACTTAATGTGTCTATGCCGATTCCATTAATATCTCTTTCTTTAATCAGAAAACCCGCAGCCATAGACGAATATCCCGGGAAATGGAGCCTGTTGACAGTATCCGTATTCTTGTATTTAACGTAGTCATTCCATCTTCTCCACCAGCCTGTATTGAGAAGGATAATGGATCCGTCCGGTATCCTGCCGTTTGCCTTCTCCCAATCTGAAATGTCCTCTATAGTAAGTTGATAATCCTCATTATTTTCAACTTTATCTGAGATGTCTATAACAGTAGCAGGGCCAATAAGCGTTTCCAGGGTAAGCTTATCTACGGAAGGCTGATTGTCCTCAAAGTGGTTAGGGGCATCTATATGTGTACCAAGGTGTTCAGGTGTTGAGTAGGATCCTGAGAAGACACCATCTTTCTTAAGGGTCGCAATCGCTTTGTATTTAAATGGTGCGTAAGCAGAGGCAGGCCAAAAAGCATTGTTTTTGTTTAACGCATAGGTCAGGTCAATTATAGTACAATTCTTATTTCTTACGTCATCGAAACTGACGGAAGAGACTGCGGTATAACCTTGACACGATGAAAACAATGTCGTTATTAACAAAAATACTAGAATTTTAATCATTAGTTGTTTTAGATGAAGAACTATATTATTGTCATACGTTTATACTAAATATGCAGATCAACGCCTATATCAAATAAAATATCTGATAAGACCGGATTCTAATAAATTTTCCAATTGAAGGCAAGTATCCAATGATTTATTTATATTGACCCTCTTATACATTGCTGCTAAAATCTGACGATTATATCAGGTAAATCTAGGTGGAAATGGATCTTACACTGTAGTTATGTCAAAATATAATTTAACAAAAAATATAATATTGCTGATTTTCTCTGCCTCTGCTCTTGCTATTTTTGGATGTGTAGCAACAAAGACACCAAGTGAGTTTGTGGACTCATTAAGAAACCCTACTTCCTTTCCGGAAATTTTTTTACCAGAAATTAAACATATTGATGAGATTGTAGAAGAACAGAGCCTGGTAGAAGGCGAAAACGTTAAAATTATTCCATTGGGTAAAGATAAAAGTACAAGTGTATATCTTTTTCAAATCAGACAAGATGCGGAAATGACTGCTCATTATCATAAGTCTCACGATGAAATCTTATATATCAGTAAAGGGAGTGGCCTATTGGTACTTAACGGTACTCGCCATGTTGTAAAAGAGGGAATGGTTGTGATGATTCCGAGATCAAGTATACATAAATATGTTAATACTGGAAAAGAGACAAATATTACAGTTTCAATGTTTTCCCCTCCTTTTGACGGCCAAGATATAAAAGTGTTGAAGAAGTCGATAAATTATAAAAAGGAAAAGAAGACGGTATACGAAAAGGAAATAAAAAAATCTGCAAAGGGATTAAGAGAAGAGAACGGCGAAGAGAGAAAATGGTTTGGTTTATGGGAAAAGGATGAAGAAAAAGCAAAAACTGATGAGGATGAAGAGGGTGGTGTAATTCCGGAGGAGCAGAAAATATTGGTATTAACAGAAGAAGGAAGAGAAAAAATAAGGGACGCGCGTAAGAAAGTTAGGGAAGAAGAAAATGCGATTATAGACAAGATAATTCTCGATGAAAAACTCATGGTGCTGCAACGATTAAGACTTGACGGGGTGATTAGTGATAAAGAATTTGAGATTAAGAAGGCAGAAATAATCGATGAAAGCGGGTTACAGGATTGAAGGATAGCCTATGAAAATTATATTAACAAATGATGACGGAATATACTCACCAGGCATTCTTGAACTTAAGAGTGCTTTAGCACTGTTCGGTTCTGTTACTGTTGTAGCGCCTGATGTCCAGAAAAGCGGTGTAGGTCATTCAATAACCTTTAGTCATCCTCTGAGAGTGAGGGATGTGTATGTCAATGGTGATTTTATAGGTTATGGAATTGATGGTTCTCCGGCAGATTGTGTCAAGCTTGCTGTCAGGGAAATTTTGAAGGAGAAATCTCAGTTGCTGGTTTCCGGTATAAATATTGGTGCTAATGTTGGAATAAATGTATTGTATTCCGGGACGGTTGCTGCCGCAATCGAAGGTGCACTTTTGGGCATTCCTTCTGTCGCGGTCTCTCTGGAAATCTCAGAATTTACACCAGATGTTAAGGGGGCCGCTGAGACAGCAAGAGATATTATTGCTCTTATCATGAAAAAAGAGTTGCCAAGAGGTACGTTGCTGAATGTAAACATACCTAACATACCAAAGGACAAGATTAGGGGAGTAAAAATTACTACGCAATTTTCTGGTGATTTTGATGAACACTATGAAAAACGGGCTGATCCGCGTGGTGTAGCATATTACTGGTTGTCAGGTACTGGCTGGCCAAAGGAAGATGTTATTGGTACTGATATGCATGCACTTAAAGACGGCTATATCTCGATAACCCCGCTCAGATACAACCTGACAGATAAATCATTTCTTAAAGAAGTGGGATCATGGAAATGGAATATGTAATAGTCCAGGATTTGTCAGATACGCGACTATCTGCAATCTTTATAGGTTTGCTTTCGTGCGTAAACGGCAAAGCTAGAGTCACGCCATAGGCGGATCTGCCTCGGGCATTACCTCACCCTACGTCTCTTCTAACGGTTTGGATATAAAAAACCGTACTTGTAAAAACCTAACCGGACGCTACTGCTAATAAAGTAATAGATAATAATGATTGTGGGGGGAAGGGTGGTTTTTTTTAGAAAAGCAGAAAAGGCAAATACTGAAGCAAAGGTAGAAAGGAGCACATTATCTGACATGAACCAAAAGAGTGAAATCCCTTTGGGTAAAATTGGCGAAATAGAGTGTAAGCTTATTGATGGCAAATCTATTTCCGGTCTGCTGGATAGACCATTTCAACCTATGGAGGAAGAGGTGGCTGTTAGAAGTGAAGGAAAAGTCCATGTATTTCCTTTGAAGCAGATTTGTTGTATTCTGTTTGCCAAAACCTCTGATGGGCACTATCCTGCTCATATGCCTGGTGAAATAATTGAGACGGTTGAAACAAGGGACAAGGAGGTCTACACTGTACGCGTTTTGCAACATCAGATGATGGATGATAGCACTCTTAAAGGTTTTTATGGTTTACCTTCCGACAAGGAAGAGGGTATAGGTCGTATTTTTTTTCCAAAAACCGGTATCTTAAAACGTAGTGAAGAACGTCCTCTTGGTGAGTTTCTTGAAGTACATGCAAATGTTGACAAAGCAAATATTCAGGATGCCCTGAACGAACAGGAACATTTGCAAAATCGCAAGATTGGTGAGATTATTTCAGAAAAAAACAACATTCCTCAGGAAAAAATAGACAAAACGCTGGATAAGGGGAAAGAACAAAATAAATTCAAAAATTTTAAGGTTGGAGATCTATTAGTTTCAAACGGATTAATTACTAACAAACAACTTGAAGAGGCACTAAGCGAACAACAAAAAGGCTCAAAGATGCTGTTAGGAGAAATCCTTATTAAACTCAAAATCATCACAGAAGAGCAGCTTCTGATGGCCCTGGCTTTGAAATTTCGTATGCCATTTGTGGATTTACGGGATATATCACCTAATCAGGAAACGCTGGATATGATTTCAACAGACATCGTGCTAAAGTTTCGTATTTTTCCAATTAATTCTGACGAGGAGAATATTACTATGGCCACTTATCAGCCGGCTGACTTAAGCTGCACTGACACTGTAGGCTTCTATACTTGCCGCTGGGTGGACACTGTAGTAGCAAAATCCGAGCAAATTGAAGCGTGTATAGCAAAATACTATGAGAGCAAGAAGGAGGACATCAATCTAGAGATAGAGGCGGCAATGTCCGAGATGGATGAGTACGAATTGAATCAATCTGAATCTTTGAAAGAAGAGGCTGAGACTGCTCCCATTATACGTTTGTCACAGAAAATCCTTATAGATGGTGTCAAAACAGGTGCGAGTGATATACATTTACTACCGCTAGAGAAAGAGGTGAAAGTCTTTTTTCGTGTAAATGGTTTACTGCGACCGTTTCTTAAGTTGGATAAACGTCTTCATAAGAGTCTGATTGCCCGCTTTAAAATAATTGCTCTTATGGACATTGCGGAGCATCGCTTGCCGCAAGATGGCCGCTTCAGAGTCAAGATGCAAAATCGTAATATAGAATTTCGTGTTTCTATCATGCCGGGACTTCATGGAGAGAATATTGTCTTACGTATTCTGGATACAAGTCATGATACGGTAAGACTGGACCAATTGGGCATCTCCACTGAGAATACTGAATCAATCAACCATATTGTTCGTAGTGTCTACGGCATGCTGCTTGTAACTGGCCCTACCGGTAGTGGTAAATCTACAACTCTTGCTGCTGTCCTGCGTGATCTTGCTGATGAACCAAAGCATAAGATATCTATAGAGGACCCCATCGAGACTGAAATACCAGGCATCAACCAGATCCAGATCCATGAAAAAATAGGTTTTACTTTTGCTTCCGCCTTACGTAATATTCTTCGCCATGATCCTGACATTATAATGGTAGGAGAAATACGTGATCCTGAAACGGCAAAGATTGCTATACAGGCTTCACTGACAGGTCATGTGCTGATTTCAACCCTGCACACTACTCACGCAACCGCAGCTTTTTCTCGTTTGGTTGATATGGGAGTAGAGCCTTATCTGATTTCAGCTACTGTTAAAGGTGTTATGGCCCAGCAACTTTTGCCGCGTTTGTGTGAAAAATGTCGATCAACTTGTAAGCCGAATACTAAGATACTCGATTATCTTGCAAAGAGAGAGATAGAGACCAAAGATCTGGTAGACCATATTTCAACAGGATGTAATGACTGTTATAATACCGGCATCTCTGGTAGGGTGATGTTGTATGAGTTTTTAAACGTAAACCTGGAAATGCAGAGATTGATTACTCAGTCGGCCCCAGTAGAAACGCTACAGGAGGCTGCTTGTAAATTTGGCATGCGTCCCATTGTGGATATGGCAATAGAAGTTTCTCAGAAGGGACTTCTTTCACTTGACCGCATTTTACCACTCTTCATAGAGTAACCATGCTGATCCTCTTTCATAATATTCAATTTATGTCCCTTTTTGTAGTGATTCCGGCTATATATTGGAGACTCCAAATGCTTGGCACTGGATCACTGCTCATAATAAGTGTGCATGTGTTAGTTGCATATAACAGTTACCTATATTTCTTGTTTCGTTCTATCGCATTGCACGGTACTTGTATAATCAGGTCATACTTGAACGTAAAACTTCCTTGTCCTGGGCCCGTCAAACTCGCAAAAGAAGATGGACTGCCAGGTTCCCAATAAAAGCTGGCAGTCTTTGACGATAACCCTTACGGATGACCCGAATAGAGACGCTTTTATGTGGGCATCGCTGTTTCCTTCCATGTGCGAATAGTTATCACGTTGTGGCACCAACGACTCAAGCTTTTGCAGTATGTCCAGTGGAACGTCCGGGTCAGCGTTCTCGTTTATGGTGATTCCGGTTGTAGTGTGAGGAGTGAATACGGTAGCAACACCTTCAGGGATTTCTCCAACAATGTCTTGGACTTGTGTGGTGATGTCGATGAACTCGTTTCGTTTTGACGTTTTAATGGTGAATTGTTTAATCATGTAATATTTGAATTTATTCTTGCTAAGGGATTATACACTTTGTCAGACGGTTTCAGCATTCAGCATCTTTACTTTTCCGTTGAATGTACCACCCTTATTAACAATTAATTTGCGACAGGTTATTATACCGTATATTTCACCGTTCTTGGAAATTTCAACGGTTCCCATCGCATTAACATTTCCCTTGATTTTACCTTGTATAACAGCATTTCCAACACGAATACTTGAGATCTCTATTATACCTCTTTTTTTTAAATAAAGAGTGCCATAGGTTTCAAGATTAATGCCCAGAAGGGTCTTTACTTTATGGTCACTTAAGTCATTGCGGTTATAACAGTGCTGGCAGGTGACTGCCTGCGCCTTCTCATCAGTAAGAATCTCTCTTCTGCATTTAAAGCAGTGGACTCTTTTTTTACCGATAAGAGATATTCGCTTCTTTTCAGATGGGTAAATAATCTCTTTAACGTTAATATGTTTATTGCAATGGCAACATGGTATTGACACACAATTGACAGACACAGCCTGGCTTCCATTACAATAAGGGCATGCTATATTTCTGATGTCTGGCAACTCGTTTGATTTCGGTCTCATAAATTATTTTCTAATTTAATCGATACAATGTTTGCTCTTTATATGTTTTTGATTACTTTAATATTTTGTTTTTCCGTATTCTGTTTCTCTTTTTTAATACCTTCAGGATTTACGTTGCACTGGCCGACAAAGACAACACCTTCTTCAATAACTAACACTTTTGCATATAAATCACCAATTAGTTGTGCATTTTGTTTGAGCTCAATTTTTTCTGCCGCTTCTATGTTTCCATCCAGACGGCCTTCAATAGTGGCATTTTTCACTTTAACATCTGCTTTGACGGAACCTGTCTTGCCAACTATAAGTTCACCATTATTTGCTATCATTTGTCCTTCAAATTTTCCATCAATGTTCATGGTCTTTTCAAACTTTATCGTACCTTCAATTTCCACATCAGTTGTCAAATTAGTTATGTTGCTATCAGACATTTTAATCTCCTCTAAGGTTTTATAATTTCAAGAATAAACTTACTATGATCGGTATGTGTCTCTGCTACATGTTAATGTGCGCAAGTTCTAATTCTTCAATTTGTAGCCTCTTATATAAGGGGGCTTTTCTCGGCTTATTGAGAAGCTACATGCATTTTTGCATAAAGCATAGTTGTTTTTTGTAAATTATCAATATTTTTATCCGTTTGAAGAAGCTTAACCACATCTCTATAATAGTTCGTGCCGAATAAGCTAGTGCATGCCAAATTGACATTTGAGTTAATATTTGGAAATAGTCGGCTGCCAAAATGGCATCTTATGGTCTGATATTAGAATCTATACAAAATATTGATTTAGTACTATGCTTATAACTTGTTGTATATTCGGCACATATAATATTTTTGCAATATATTGGTACATATTTTGCTAGTAGTACTTTATATATAAAAAAATCGAGCTTGCAATTTTTAAAGGAGGTTTGTAATGGCAGCAAAGCAGTTGTTGTTTAAAGAAGATGCAAGGATGGCAATTAAAAGAGGAGTCACCAAGTTGGCCAGTGCGGTTAAATGCACACTGGGACCAAGAGGTAGAAATGCGGTTCTTGATAAGGGATGGGGAAGTCCGACAATAACAAAAGACGGTGTATCCGTTGCTGAGGAAATTGAGTTGAAAGATCCGTATGAGAATATGGGCGCAAAACTGGTAAAAGAGGTAGCATCGAAAACCAGCGATATTGCAGGAGACGGGACGACTACTGCCACAGTGTTGGCTGAAGCTATTTTCAATAATGGTTTGAAATGTGTTTCGGCAGGTGTAGATCCCGTTGCTCTTAACCGTGGTATGAAGGCTGCAGTTGACAAAGTAGTGGAAAAGCTTCAGAGCATGAGTAAAGCGATAAATGGTCAGGCTGATATTGCTAACGTTGGTACTATAGCATCTAATAACGATAGCGAAATTGGTAAAATGATAGCAAATGCAATGGAAAAAGTTGGCAAGGACGGTGTTATTACTGTTGAAGAGGGAAAGGGTATCAGTTCGGATGTTGATGTCGTTGAAGGTATGCAATTTGACCGTGGTTATTTATCACCTCATTTTGCAACAGATAAAGAGAACATGAAGGTAGAACTGAGAGATGCTTATGTATTAATTCACGAAGAAAAAATATCAAACATAAAGGGTATTGTTCCTTTACTTGAAAAGGTTTCGAAAACCAAAAAACCTCTTTTGATAATTGCAGAGGATGTAGAGGGTGAGGCATTAGCAACTCTAGTTATAAACAACATTCGTGGTACTATAGTTTGTGCTGCTGTCAAGGCCCCAGGATACGGAGATCGAAGGAAAGCGATGATGGATGACATTGCGATACTAACGGGTGGTAAGGCTGTTGTTAAGGACTTAGGCATAGAGCTTGAAAGCATTGAATTAGCCGATCTTGGAACGGTAAAAAAGGTCAATATAGATTCTGAAAATACGATTATTATTAATGGCGGAGGCAGCGCTAAAAATGTAAGTGCACGTATAAATCAGATAAGAAAAGAGGTTGAAGATACCACTTCTGATTATGACCGTGAAAAATTGCAGGAAAGATTGGCTAAATTATCAGGCGGTGTAGCGCAGATAAATGTGGGCGCATCAACTGAAACAGAGATGAAAGAGAAGAAAGCGCGTGTAGAGGATGCGTTACATGCCACACGCGCTGCAATTGCCGAAGGGGTATTGCCTGGTGGTGGTGTTGCTCTTTTAAGGGCATCTGAGGCACTAGAAAGCCTGAAGTTGAAGGGTGATGAGCATTTCGGTGTTGACATCATAAAAAATGCTCTCAGAGAACCAATAAAGCAGATAGTCAGGAATGCGGGATTGGAAGGTTCGATAGTAGTGAGGAATATTTTGAAATCAAAAGATCAGGCATTTGGTTATGACGCAGAAAAAGAAGTTTACGGCAATCTCATTGACGCTGGTGTGATTGATCCTACAAAAGTTACAAGGAGTGCGTTACAAAATGCTTTAAGCATTGCCAGTATACTGCTTACCAGTGATTGTCTTATTTCAGAAATACCCGGTAAAGAAGACGCTATGATGCCTCCTGGTGGTGGAATGCCTGGTGGTGGAATGGGTGGAATGGGTGGAATGGGCGGAATGGGTGGCATGGGCGGAATGCCCGGAATGATGTAAGAAATAACCTGTCAAACCCGTTAGTGAGTTATTCCCTGACGATGTAAATTATTTCAGTTTAACGTAATAATCAATATAAAAGGAGGTATTTGTTATGGCTATTAGGCCTTTAGATGACAGAGTTGTAGTTGAACCGCTTGAAGCGGAAGAAAAAACAAAGGGTGGGATTGTTCTACCGGACGCAGCAAAGGAAAAACCAACAAAAGGTAAGGTCATATCCGTGGGCGATGGTAAGCTTCTGGATAACGGCAAAAGAGCAGAAATGTTAGTAAAAAAAGGTGATCAGGTTCTCTATGGAAAATATTCGGGAACAGAAATAACAGTTGGTGAAAAAGATTATCTTATTTTAAAAGAAAACGATATCTTGGCTAAAATTGATTAATCAAGTTCAGGGGGAATATTATGGCTGCAAAACAGCTTTTGTTTGATGAAGAGGCAAGACGCAATATAAAAAATGGTATAAAGAAGCTGGCAGACGCTGTAAGGGTAACTATGGGTCCTACTGGCAGAAACGTGATTTTGGAAAAGAGCTTTGGTTCGCCTACTGTTACGAAAGACGGTGTCTCGGTAGCAAAAGAGGTAGAACTTAGTGAACCTTTTGAAAACATGGGAGCAAAAATGGTCTGCGAGGTGGCTTCTAAAACCAGTGATAAGGCTGGTGACGGTACTACAACCGCAACTATTCTGGCTGAATCGATTTACAATGAGGGTATGAAGTACGTTACCGCTGGCGTCAATACAATGGGTCTTAAAAGAGGTATTGATAAGGCCGTTAGTGTTGTGGTAGATGAGTTAAGCAACTTGAGTAAGAAGGTCAAAGATAGAGCACAGATTGCACAAGTTGGTACGATCTCCGCTAATAACGACTCCACAATTGGAAACCTGATAGCTGATGCGATGGATAAAGTTGGTAAGGACGGTGTTATTACGGTAGAAGAAGCGAAAAGTATGGACACTACATTAGATGTAGTTGAGGGAATGCAGTTTGATAAGGGATTTATTTCTCCTTATTTTGTTACAAAGGCCCAAACTATGGAAGTTATATTTGACGATCCATACATATTAATTCATGAAAAAAAGATTTCCAATATGAAAGAACTGTTGCCTCTACTGGAAAAGCTGGCGGGTGTTGGTAAACCGCTTCTGATTATTTCAGAAGAGGTCGAAGGTGAAGCATTGGCTATGTTAGTTGTAAACAAACTGCGAGGGGTTTTGAATTGCGCTGCGGTTAAAGCACCTGGTTTTGGAGATAGAAGGAAGGCCCTGCTGGAGGATATAGCAATTCTGACAAATGGTCGTTTGATATCAGAAGACCTTGGAATACAGTTAGAGACTCTGGAACTTAGTGACCTTGGAACCGCGAAGCGTGTTACGATTGACAAGGAAAATACCACAATAATAGAGGGTAGTGGTAAAAAATCTGATGTGCAGGGCAGGATTTCTCAGATTAAAAATCAAATTGAACAGACGACATCTGATTATGACAAGGAGAAACTTCAGGAGCGACTGGCAAAACTTACCGGTGGTGTTGCAGTAATAAACGTCGGCGGAGCTACTGAAGCTGAAGTGAATGAGAGGAAAGCTCGTGTAGAAGATGCGTTAAATGCAACAAGGGCAGCAGTTGAGGAAGGTATTATTCCTGGAGGTGGAGTTGCCCTGATCAGGACAATACCTAAAGTTGAGGAATTACGCAAAAAGTTAAAAGGTGATGAGAAAATGGGTGCGGATATAATAGCAAGAGCGATTGAAGCACCTCTGAGACAGATTGTGTCCAATACTGGTGGAGAAGGTTCTGTAATTGTTGAAGAAGTAAAAGAAAAAAGTACCAACATAGGATTTGACGCAAACACTTCTGAATTTGTGGATATGTTTGAAAGAGGAATCATCGATCCTACAAAAGTAGCACGTACTGCGTTACAAAATGCAGCAAGTATCGCCGGGCTCATGTTAACCACTGATGTAATGGTCACTGAGTTAAATGAAGATGAAGACGAAGAAAATTCGGTTGAGGGCAGCGTTTCTTAACTGGATAACTGAAAAAAATTTAATAGCTGTTTTACAAAGAGGCCGCATTTCTATGTGGCCTCTTTGTTTTCACAGTCTTGAGATTATTCTACGGTAGAACCCGCTTGACATTTTGTATATCACTTGTATTCTATCGATTTTTTAGAATTGACAATTCCTGCTAAACCCTTGTGTTAAAGGGCTTAGCAGGACTGCAGAAACGTCAGGTACAACTTCCGCCATTGGGCGATATATAACTAAAAAATGGGAAAAGAAGATTATTATAATGTTCTCGGAGTTGAGAGAAATGCAAATCAAGATGATGTAAAACGCGCTTACAGGAAATTAGCTTTGAAATATCATCCTGATAAAAACCAGGGCAATAAGCAAGCCGAGGAAAAGTTTAAAGTTGCAGCTGAAGCATACGAAGTGATTAGCGATCCTAACAAAAGAAAAAGATATGATCAATATGGCCATGAAGGTTTAAGAGGCGGAGAGTCAAGAGGGTTTGGCAACTTTGAAGATATTTTCGATGCGTTTGGTGACGTATTCGGTGGCGGCGGCGGCGGTGGCGGTAGTATTTTTGAGGATTTCTTTGGTGGCGGAAGAAAGCAGACTGCACAGCGCGGTGCCAGTTTAAGATGTGATATTGCTATAGATTTTAAAGATGTCGCTTCCGGTATTGAAAAAACAATTGAGATTAGTAAAAGAGATTTTTGTGAAGAGTGCCGCGGAACAGGTGCCAGGAAAGGTACGTCTCCAGTGTCCTGCCCTTATTGTAAGGGTAAAGGAGAGATCCATCAAAGACAAGGTTTCTTCACTATAAGAACTACATGTCCTAAATGCCAGGGTAATGGAAAAATAATAGAAACTCCCTGTATTAAATGTAGTGGCCATGGCGTATATCCTAGAAAATCAGATATCAAGGTTCAGGTTCCCGCCGGTATTGAAGATGGTTCGCGACTACGAGTTTCAGGTCAGGGTGAATCAGGCGCAAATGGAGCGCCGTCCGGAGATTTATACTGTGACATACACATAAAACCACACCCTATATTCAGGAGACAAGATTACGACATTATTTGTGAATTTCCAATTACATTTACTCAGGCGGCTTTAGGATGTGAACTGGAGGTGCCGACTATTTTTGGAAAGCTGAGAAAGGTAAGAGTGCCTGCCGGAACGCAAAGTGATGATATCATTTCGATTAAAGGGGAAGGGTTTCCACATGTTCGTGGATATGGAGTTGGAAATATGTTAGTACATATTGTAGTTGAAACTCCAAGTAAATTGACTCCAAGGCAGGAAGAGTTATTAAGAGAATTTGCAGAATCGGAACATAAGAATGTAACGCCGAAAAGTAAGAGTTTTTTTCAAAAGGTAAAAAAGCTTTTTTAAATATTTCATTCTTGTGAAATCATTGGAGGGTATTTATTGTTATGTCTATAGGGCAAAATAATCAGAATGAAGAAGGCCTGAATGCTGAAGAGAGTGGTGACAAAGATCAGGAGAAGACAAAATGTTCTCAAGGAAATTCAGAATTGGAAACTGATACAGGTATAAATTTCAAAAACAAAGATGTTGAGGAGATAGTGTTGGAAGAGGAGCAAGATGATGCAGAGCTGCTTGAAGAGATGACAAAAGAAGAGATTGTTGAGCTAAAGAAAAAAGCAGAAGAACGTGATACCTATCTCGATCAATTGCTGAGGACTAAAGCAGAATTTGTGAACTATCAAAAGAGAGTGGTTAAAGAACATGAATCAACGGCACAATATGCGGTACAGAACATTATACTTGATCTCCTGCCTGAACTTGACAATTTTGATAGAGCTTTGAAACTAGCAGATAGTTCTAGCAATTTTGATAAATTTGTGGAAGGAATTAAGCTAATAGAAGAGCAGTTGTTTAAGGTTTTAGGTAAATACGGTGTTGTGCCTATAGAAACTGTAGGAAAGTCGTTTGATCCAAATCTTCATGAAGCTGTAATGGAGGAGGAGGACAATGAAATACCCCACCATACAATTATTGATGAATTTCAGAAGGGTTTTCTCTTAAAGGAGCGTGTCGTTAGACCATCAAAAGTAAAGGTCTCGAAAAGGATCGTTGAAGAAGAGGGAGATGAGGAGAAATCTGATGAATAGTGTCCTATGTCTTAATATTTGTTAGATAAAAAGGAGAATTATGCCTACTTACGATTATGAGTGTGATGCATGTCATCATGCGTTCGAGCTGTTTCAATCTATAACTGCAAAACATATCAGGAAATGTCCGGAGTGTGGAAAACTCAAGCTCAAACGCCTGATTGGTGCCGGTAGTACAATTATTTTCAAAGGCTCTGGTTTCTACCAGACTGACTATCGGAGTGAAGAATATAAGACGCGACAGAAAGCGGAAAAATCATCTTCCACTGCAGATAAAAAAGACAAAAAAGAGAGCAAGACTACGAAAAAAGAAACAAAGCAAAATGCCAAAGATTAAATGCCGTGGTTGTGGTAAAGAACTTTTTTACAATTCTATAAGTGACATACCTACATTTCCCTTTTGCAGTGAACGTTGCAAGCTAATGGATCTGGGTTCCTGGTTTAATGAAGAAAGACGTATTGATGAACCGGCTACTGACGATGAGCTTGAAATATAGGATTACGTTATATAATTAGAATTTGATATGAAATGCTACAAGAAAGGGGGCGTCTTAATGCAATCAGTTATACAGGACTTTCAGAATATCATGCGAGGGTTTAAAATGTCACTTGGTTTCAGCCAACTGGTTTCTTCCTTTGCCGGGATTGTTTTAAGCATACTCTGGGTTTTAGTAATTCTTGCCTTTGGTTCTACATTTAAATTAGTTGAAATTACTCCTTTCGAGATAATCAATGGGTTTTTAATTTCACCCAAGCTGGGCCTCTGCAGTTTGTTAAGTGTATTGGCATCATCAATAAAGAGTGTTGAGTGGGGGGAGTATGCTGTCCTCATAGTTTTGGTGCTGGGATTAATGATAATCTGGTCTGTTTTTGCGGGAACTGTTACGCGCCTGGCAGCATTGGAATTTGCCAGGGGTGAAAAAACAGCTCTTAAGGACTCTCTCTCTTTTGTGATGAAGAAGTTCTGGTCTTATTTCTGGTCTCCACTTACGCCTATCCTGGGAGTACTGTTTTTTATTGCATGTAATGTTGCCGGTGGTTTGTTGGGTAAAATAGAATTTGCCGGTGAAATTGCCGTTGCAGTTGGATTTCCGTTAGCTATTCTTTCAGGGTTCTTAATTGTATTTTTGGGTCTTGTTGGCATAATAGGATTCATCCTTATGTTTCCTGCAATCAGTTCTGAGGGATCTGATGCATTCGATGCAATCAGCAGGGCATATAGTTATGTATTATCAAGGCCACTACATTTTTTATCACTATTTATTACTATAATAATTTGTGGAACAATTTTAACTTTCGTTGTTGGTTTTGGTGCCTGCCTTGTTATGCGAACCAGCTATTTTACTGTTGGTTTAGGTATGGGCGGAAAACTTAATGAAATAAGGGCTTTCATAGCAGGTTTAAGTGGGACTGGTGATATAATTACATCGCTTAATCCAATCTCAATGAGGATTGCCGCCTTGTTGTTTATGTTGTACATAGTCCTGGTTAAGATAACTGTTGGAAGTATAATAATTGCGTTTGCAGGTTCTGCAAGCACTATAGCATATTTAATTCTGAGAAAAGATGTTGATGGCACTGAAATGGATGATGTATATATTGAAGAAGATGAGGAAGCTACGGAAACAGAGGGTGTAGGGTCACAAGCACCTGAGATTCCTATCGTTCAGCAAATACCAACTACACCTGATCCAATGGCACCATCAGAACAAAAAAAACCAGAAACGGTAGAAGAGTCACAGAAAAAGAACGACTTGTAGTCAAAAAATCCGGAACAAGCCTATACGGGTATCTTGTTATTTGTCTCTAAAATCGACTTTCCAGTATTCATAATAACGGATTAAATAAAGAATTATCATCGCAGGCATAAGCGCCTGATTAGAGCAGCCAGAAGGTTTGCACGAAATATTAAAGATACAAAAAAAATGTTCCTACCCATTGTAACTATTGTTGGAAGACCTAATGTCGGTAAGTCTTCTCTGTTAAATTGTCTGGCCAATAAACGCATTTCAATTGTTGATCCAACAAGTGGTGTTACCAGGGACAGAGTGTCTATAGAGATAGAACATGAAGAGGCGCTATTTGAGTTAATTGATACTGGTGGTATTGGGATTACAGACGTTGAAGACATCGCCAAGGAAGTAGACGTTCAAATAGAAATAGCAATTCAAAAAGCGAGCCTGATTCTATTCGTTGTAGATGTTCGTGACGGTATCACACCATTAGATATCGAAGTAGCGGATAGACTGAGAAAAATCAAAAAACCGCTTCTTCTCATAGCAAATAAATGCGACGCTGAGAAATACGATTTCCAGACATCAGAGTTTTTTAAATTGGGGTTGGGAGAACCTATACCGGTTTCTGCATTACAAAGATACGGCAGAGTAGATCTTTTAGACAAGATTGTCTCCATGCTTCCTGAGGTTGATGAAAAACCTGTAGAGGCCAAGTCTTTAATGAAGATTGCCATTGTTGGAAAGAGGAATGCGGGAAAATCTACGTTGATAAATACACTTGTTCAAGAGGAAAGGGTTATTGTAAGTGAAATACCCGGTACTACAAGGGATTCTGTTGATGTAAAATTCGAAATAGATGGTAAAGAATTTATTGCTATTGACACGGCAGGGGTTAGAAAGAAGAAACATATCCAGGACTCTATTGAATTCTATGGTATGGCAAGGGTGGAGAGATCTATTCGTCGTGCAGACGTTGTGATCTTGTTGATTGACGCTCCCCGGCAGATATCCCAGGTAGATAAGAAAATAAGTGACTATATCAAGACCCAATATAAACCCTGTTTACTGGTTGTAAGTAAATGGGATCTTGCGGAAGATGTGGAAGTAGAAGAATTTATTAAATATGTACATGCCCGATTGCCAGGGATGGGCTTTGCGCCTCTGTCGTTCATCAGCTCATTCAGTGGTGAAAATATAATTGAGACAATTGAGCTGGCACAGGAGATGTTTCAACAGGCAAATACTCGTGTATCAACATCAGAGCTTAACACGGTACTTGAACACGCATTCACACAACACCGTCCAACAAAGAGGAAGTCTAAAGTGTCAAAAGTCTATTATGCAACACAGGTATCTGTCTGTCCGCCTACGTTTGTTCTGTTTGTTAATGACAAAAGACTTTTCAATTCAGATTATGAAAGATACCTGTCAAATCAATTGAGGGCGAAACTTCCATTTAGTGAAATTCCATTAAAGTTTTACTTCAGACCAAAAACAAAACTTAACGAAGACTCTAAAGAAACCAGATATTTCAGCAACAACAAGAAACAAACCTACAGGTAATCACGTTAATACACGTTGGAATAGTGACAGAGTTTTCCGGACGGGTAAGCACAAAAGAATACATTCCGGAGTAACGCACAAATACTAACCAATTTGATAATCCTATTCTGACGGATATAAAAATCAAAAATTCTACGTAATCTATTCCTCCTTTAAATGAAATTACAGACCGTACGCTCAAAAGGCACAAAGAAAACAAATTGTAAACAAGGGAATTGTTTTTTCAATTGACAAAACGACATATGTCATATAGCATACAGCATACGTTTCTGATGTTTGAAGGGTTAATTGTCACTATTAAATAGTTTTAAGGAGGTTCATATGAAAAGGACTACAATATTTGCGGACGATAGCTTGATGAAGGAGCTTAAAGAGATCTCAAAAGAGGAGAATAAGAGTGTCGCCAGTCTTATAAGAGAAGCAATGGAAGGATATGTACTGCAGAAGAGGCAGTCAAAAAAGAGTTTATCTTTCATCGGTATTAGTAATAGTGGCATGAAGGACATTGCAGAGAGGCATGAAGAGTTGCTTTGGAGAGAAACATCAAAATAGAGACCGTTATAATTGATACCGGCATTGTTTACGCGTTGGCAGACCAAAAAGACGCCTGGCATAAAAGATCTGTTGATTTTGTTGAAGCGTTTACCGGCAGACTCATTATCCCGTCCACTGTACTTCCGGAAGTCAGTTATCTGATAAACAAATATTTGGGGTTGGAAGCAGAAGTTGTGTTTATCAATTCATTAGCTAATAGAGAACTCCTGATTGAACATTTTGATGTAGATGATTTGAAAAGATGCGTAGAAATTCTAAACAGATACTCTGATGTTGACTTTGGGTTTGTTGACACATCACTTATGGCAATCGCGGAAAGGATGAATATTCATAATATATTGACAACAGATAGAAGGCATTTCTCAATTGTACAGCCTTCGCACTGCAAGACCTTTACATTATTACCATGAATTTGACATAGAAACATCTTATAAAGGGGGCTGGGAACAGAGGAGAAAACAGCAAAATGACTTAGAACGGATTAATTATTTGCACATTGTTAATAATTTGTCCGTCATGTAAGTCTTCTGAATATAGTCGTGAACAATGTGCTCTTTGTGCTGCGGTAATTATCAATGAATCCCAGTAGGAAATTCCACTTTTTCGATGAATTTCGATTGCCTGCACAATCATCTCGTATTCGATTTCTATAACAGTAAGATTTTTTAATAACTCTATTTCTCGTTGGGCGATGTCGATGGGGAGTGGGTTCTTTATCTTTTTTGTTACTGTTACAAAAAATTCGCTCAGAACCTGGGTAGATATTACTCCGGAATCAAGCCTTATTCCTTCAAAGATAAGACTTTTTGCAACTTCCTGATTGTGTGGATACGCTATGTCATGTGCGTATATGATGATATTTGAATCAATAAAGTATCTATCGTTCATGAAGATCCTCTCTTGACCATTTTATTTTGCCTATCTTTACTCCGCGTGTTGAGTAAATCTTTTCAAGCTCTTCAATAATGTTAGCCTTGGACATTTCCTCTCTAAGAACCAGATTTTTAAGATAATGTCGAATCATTCCGGTAAGGGTAGTATCTTTATCAATAGCGATCTTTCTGGCCTTCTTTAATAATTTATCATCGATTTTCATGGTAATGTTTGACATAAAATAAGCTCCTTAGTAATGAAAGGTGTTAAGGGAGTACATAATATGTGATTAAGTGTATCACATATTATGTGCACATTCAATCTCAAATTAATGGCGTGATCTCCACAATATATTTTTTGAATTTTGTTTAGTGAGGGTTGGTATGATTTTGTTTATCAGTGCCTTCTTGTCAGACATGCTGTGTGGCGGGTGTATCATGGTGGCAATTCCCCTATGTTTTTTTAAATCCCTTGAATATTATACTTGAATTGATATAATTGCAAAAAATATAACTCCTTTGACCTTTTAATCTTATGTGATTTAGTAATTATGGAAAAAAGTGACGAAAAATATGTAAAAGCCCCGTTGGGCATGAAAGATATCTTCCCTGATGAGAGGTTGTTATGGATAGAGATGGAAAATGCAGCAAGGGAAGAGTTTGAAACAGCTGGATATCATGAGATAAGAACGCCGGTTTTCGAAGATACGCGCCTCTTTGTAAGAAGCATCGGAGAAGCGACTGATATAGTAGAGAAAGAGTTGTATACTTTTGGTGATTCCGCTGGGACATCCATTACACTTCGCCCTGAAAATACTGCGTCCGTAATGAGGGCGTATTTACAATATGAGTTGTATAAGACAAAGAAATTTCAGAAATTTTATTATATCGGGCCTATGTTTAGAAAAGAACGCCCCCAGGCGGGTAGATTAAGACAGTTTCATCAAATGGGCGTAGAGGCGATAGGGTCTTATGATCCGTTGCTTGATGTGGAAACGATAAAGGTCGCCACGAGGGTATACGACCGGCTTGGTCTGGATGGGTACGTTGTTAAGGTAAATACTATTGGATGTGAAAAATGCAGACCCGGATACAGAGAAATTTTGAAGAATGAGCTATTACAGTATAAAGACGAATTATGCGAACTCTGCAAGGCGAGAATTGATAGAAATGTATTCAGGGTACTTGACTGTAAAAATAATAAATGCAAAGAGATTCGCAAGAACGTATCGAATACTGAAGAACATACTTGTAATGAGTGCCTTGAACATTTTAAAACTGTTAAGGGTGCATTTGAAAATATCAATCTTGAATATACTGTGGATCCGCATCTTGTCAGGGGTTTGGACTATTATACAAAGACGGTTTATGAGATAACACATTCGGCAATGGGCGCCAGGGACACTATATGTGCGGGGGGGCGCTATGACAACCTGGTATCGGATATTGGAGGTCCGCCAACAGGTGCGGTAGGGTTTGCTGCAGGGATGGAAGCGTCAATGATTGCCATTTTAAAAACAAGAGAGAAGGGCCGGAAATCAAAACCTGATACTTCTCCATTGGCACCGGACGTTTATATCGTGTCAATTGGAGCTGAGGCCAGAAATTACTGCTTCAAACTGCTCAATGAACTGAGACTAGGTGGGATAAAGACTGACATGGACTACGAATGCAGAACCACAAAGGCACAGATGAAAGTTGCCAACAAGCTTAATTCAAAATTTACTATTATAATGGGCAGTGATGAAATCAAAAATGGTGTAATTAAACTGAAAAATATGCAGACTGGAGATGAAAATTTCTCTGAAGATACTGATAAGATTATAGAGATAGTGAAAGGAAAATAGATAGACACTAAATGACGCCGGGTGGCTTCAGTTTGATACTAGATTTTTTTTAGCTTTTCATTATTAGAAAAAGAGTATTGGAAATGTTTGAACGTATATCGGTTAATTCCGAAATATGCGGAGGAAAGCCTTGTGTTAAAGGGGTGAGAATTCCTGTTCAACAGAGAACCATTGACTAATGACAATTTTTACAAGGAAATATATAAATGTCTGATTTACAGAGAACACATACATGCGGACAGCTCCGCAAGGCGGATGCCGGGAGTGAGATTACACTTTCTGGTTGGGTAGACACTAGAAGAGATCATGGCGGTGTTATTTTTATTGATTTAAGAGATAGATACGGTAAGACACAGATCGTGTTTAATCCGGAACATAACGCTGAGACACATGCCGCTGCATCAGTTCTCAGATCGGAGTTCGTTATATCCGTAAAAGGCAAGGTTGAGGAGAGGCCAGAGGGTATGGCTAATCCGGATCTGGATACTGGCGATATTGATGTGATGGTTGATCAACTTGAAATATTAAATACGAGTGAAACAACGCCATTTGAGATTACAGGCGATACCGAGGTCTCAACAGAATTGAGGCTCAAGTATAGATACCTTGATCTCAGGCGACCGCTTATGCAGAAGTATTTAACCGCCAGGCACAAAGTGTATCAGGTTACCAGACAGTATTTTGATAGTAACAAATTTATTGAGATAGAGACGCCGTTTTTGACCAAGAGCACACCTGAAGGTGCCAGAGACTACCTTGTGCCCAGCAGGATAAACATGGGGCAGTTCTATGCATTACCTCAATCTCCTCAGCTGTTTAAACAGATCTTAATGGTTTCCGGTTTCGACAGATACTTTCAAATAGTCAAATGCTTTAGGGACGAAGACCTGCGCGCACAACGCCAGCCTGAATTTACACAGGTAGATTTGGAAATGTCGTTTGTACGGGAAGATGACGTTATCAATATGATAGAAGGTTTGATAGTAGAGATTTTTAAGGAAGTGCTTGGTAAGGAGATATCCGCTCCATTCCCACGGCTTTCATACCACGATGCCATGAATCAATACGGGTGCGATGCTCCGGATCTTAGATTCGAAATGACGATAAAAGATATCACGGATATAGCAAAGAGATCTGACTTTAAGGTGTTTAAAAGTGTAGCTGAATCAGGCGGTCAGATAAGAGGGATTAATGCTACCGGATGTGCAAAACTGTCCAGGAAGGATATAGACGAACTAACAACTTTTGTTAATCAATTCGGTGCAAAGGGCCTTGCATGGTTTAAGGTTGATGAAAATGGACTAACTTCTCAAATTGCAAAGTTCTTTAGTGCCGAACTGCAGAAAGAGATAATAGAACGTCTAAATGCAGATCCTGGAGATTTACTCCTGTTTGTTGCAGATAAGGAGAGTGTGGCTTCGCAGGCACTTGCCCAACTCAGGCTTAATATTGCTAAGAATAATGGCTTGATCAACGAGGATGAGTTTAATTTGTCCTGGGTTGTTGATTTTCCACTATTTGAATATAACGAAGAAATGGACAGAAACGATTCACTCCATCATCCTTTTACCTCACCGCATCCTGATGATCTGGAACATCTTGAAGATCGTCCGCTTGATGTCAGAGCGAGGGCTTACGATCTGGTACTCAATGGTGTTGAATTGGGAGGAGGAAGCATAAGAATACACAGACAGGAGATACAGAAAAAGATATTCAACTTACTCAAAATTGATGAGGCTACGGCGCAGGAAAGATTTGGATTTTTGCTCGAAGCCCTAAAATACGGCGCGCCTCCTCATGGTGGTATCGCGTTGGGGCTTGACCGAATGGTTACGTTACTTCTGGGGCTTGACGATATAAGAGAAGTCATCGCATTCCCTAAAACCCAGAAGGCAGCATGCCTCATGGTGGATGCTCCTTCAGATGTAGACGAAAAACAACTCAAAGATCTTGGGCTTTCGATACTAAAGCCGGATTAAGTTGTCCATTTAGATTTAAAAGATAGTATGGGCGGTATTCATGTCCGCTTCGCGGACTGTCATTAGTCATTTAGCCCGCTTTGGCGGCAAAACTTACTGACTTAATGACAGAGCCCTCTTATTGACGGCGAAGCTAAATGACAACGAAGTAAATGGCTTAACTCATTTTTAAAAAATGTCTACATCCGATTTAGACAAATCTATTCAATACATCAAAGGTGTTGGCCCTAAAAGGGCCCAGTCTCTTGGACGGCTGGGAATACATACGGTAAAAGACCTTCTCTACTACTTTCCACGTACTTATCAGGATCGATCTCAAGTTGAGAAAATATCAAATTTGACAGATGGTACTACTGCAATGGTGAAGGGTATCGTGATCAATATTAAGTCATTCAGGACAAGAGGGTGGAAGAGCATCTTTGAGGCATCAGTTGGTGACGGAACCAGTATGCTGCAGGTTAAGTGGTTCAATCGACCATATCAGAGTGAAATATTCCAGGTGGATGACCATGTATTCCTATATGGCAAGGTCACCCTGTATAAGCAGTCACTTCAGATGGTAAACCCTGAAGTTGAGATAGCGCCAGGTGAAGATAGCCCTGGCAGGAGTGTGGGTATATTGCCAGTGTATTCACTAATAGAGGAGATGAAACAGACTAGTTTTCGTAAACTGGTTAAAACGATCGTTGATGATCATTACCACAAGGTTGAAGAGATATTTACGGATGATATTATCAGTAAACATAAGTTTATACCTGTTACCGATGCAATAAAGAATATTCACTTTCCAGATTCCATGGACAGTCTGGATGAGTCTAAGAGACGGCTCAAGTATGAGGAATTTTTTCTGTTTGAGACGGCGATGGCTCTTCGCAAACGTGGTATAAAGGAAGTGAGTGGGTATAAATTCCGTATTGGCCAAAATGTAGAAAACCACATCTGTAAGCTATTTCCATTTGAACTTACTAAAAGCCAGCAGAAAGTAATCAGTGAAATCCATGAAGACATGTGTAGTGAGAGGCCAATGAACCGATTGCTGCAAGGTGACGTCGGCTCCGGCAAGACTGCGGTTGCTGTATATGCGTTGCTTGCCGCCGTCGCAAACCGGTTTCAAACTGCCTTTATGGCGCCAACTGAGATCCTTGCCGAACAGCACTATCGTACACTCAGCCTCTTGTTGGAAAAAGCAGAGGTAAAGATATTGCTCCTAACAGGTGGTGCGAAAACAAAGATAAAGAAGGAAAATATTGAGCGAATAAAAGAGGGAGATATTGATCTTGTCATTGGCACACATGCACTGATCGACAAAGGCGTTGAATTTAAAAAGCTGGGATTGATTGTAATTGACGAACAACATAAATTTGGTGTGATGCAACGTACACGCCTGAGACAAAAAGGGTACAATAAACATATGCCAGATGTACTAGTTATGACGGCAACTCCCATACCCAGGAGCCTCTCTCTGACAGTGTTTGGCGATCTGGATATTTCAACTATTGATGAACTTCCCCCCGGTCGTACACCTGTGGAAACATATCGTGTACCTGTTAAGAAAGAGAATGATGCTTACGGGTTCATTCGCAAAGAGGTAGAGAAGGGGAGGCAGGCGTTTGTCGTCTATCCGTTGGTGGATGAGTCCGAGAAACTCGACCTCAAATCAGCAACTGTTGAAGCAGAGAAGCTTCGGGATGAAGTATTCTCAGGATTAAATGTCGGATTGCTGCACGGTCAGCTAAAACCAGAATTGAAGGATCTGATAATGTCAGATTTTGTTAATCACAAGTATGATATACTTGTGTCCACAATAGTAATAGAGGTGGGGATAGATGTGCCGAATGCAACAGTAATGGCGATTGAACATGCAGAGCGGTTTGGCCTTGCGCAGCTTCACCAACTCAGAGGTCGGATAGGGCGTAGCTCACACCGGTCATATTGCCTGCTCTTCGGTATACAAAAGAGTGCAGAATCTCGTCAAAGGATCAAGACAATGCTCGAAACAAATGATGGTTTCAGGATAGCGGAAGAAGACCTTAAACTCAGAGGGCCAGGTGAATTTTTTGGTACAAGACAGCACGGCCTACCGGAGTTTAAGATAGGCGACATAATCAATGATTACAACATAATAAAACTGGCACGTACGGACGCATTTGATCTGGTTAAAGAGGGCCGTAACTCAAAAGACCCAAAGAAGCAGATATTGCTTAAGATAATAATGGAAAGATTTAAGGATAAGCTTGATTTGATAAATACGGGGTAATTTTGATGCAATGGATGTAAGGATAGAAATTATTAATCTAAGGAATGGCAGGGAATTATTGCGAGATACAACACCGTCCTCATGGCATTACAAGAAAGTCTGAACATCGAGAATAAAGACCTGTTTTGCGACAGTTACTTTGCCAACTTATGCGACTTCGGTAACCACACTTTAAGCTCTTGCAAGTTCGTTAGTTTGTTTTTTGCGTAAAGGAACTACTTTTAATTTCAACATATACCCTTTCCAATCTCATTTGTGTGGGGATATCTCAGTTGCGGGCCAAAGAGTTCAAGCAATTCTGCTTTGTAAAGAAACTTGTCCTTTGTCGTGATAGCGACCTAACTTGTTGATTTTATGGTGTTGCTTTTACTCTTTTTTTAAACGAAGCTGCCTTGCGCGTTCTGCAAAGGCTTCTGCTTCCTCTTTCTTGCCGGTTTTTTTGTATAATGTTGCCATGTTCTCCAGCACAACAGCCAGCTTAGGATGTTCTGGCCCAAATTCCCATTCATCTATTGCAAGTGCACGCTTGTAATATAATTCAGCTTCTGTATATCTACCTTCGGCGGTATAAAGCCCTGCAAGATTGTCCAGTAGGATCGCAACATTCGGGTGTTTCGGGCCAAGTGCTCTCTTATCTATTTCAAGTGCCCGTTCGTAGAGCGGCACTGCCTCGGCATATCTACCTTCAGCAGTATAAAGAGATGCTAGATTGTTCAGAGAAATTGCAATATCCGGATGATCCTTCCCATGTGCTTTTTCCCTTATTGCTAGTGCTCTTTTATAAAAAGGTTCAGCCTCGGAGTATTTACCTTCGGCAGTATAAATTCCAGCCAGACTGTTCAGATAATAAGCGACGTCCGGATGGTCAGGGCCAAGTCCCTTTTCATCTATTTTAAGTGCTCGCGTGAAAAGTGGCTCAGCTTCGGCATATTTGCCTTCGGAATAATAAATTATTGCAAGATTGTTCAGCGAAGTAGCAACTGCCGGATGGTTCGTGCCAATTTTATCTTCTGCAAGTTTAAGTGACTCTCTGGCAACCTTTATTGCCTCATGGTATTGACCTTCTTTATAAAGTGACTCTACTTTATCGTTTAGTTTTTTCCACCTTACCTTCTTGTCCATAATTTTATAGTCCTAAATATTAGCTATCTTAATTAATGTCCAAACACATTCTGTTTTAGTCTTCAGTGCTTACCGGAAACAAGTTGTTGATTAAGGAGACCTGATGAATTATATCAATAAATATCATGGATTAAAGACAATCTTGCTGCTGCCTATATTACCCTCATAATCTAACGCGTTGATAACGATGGTATGTTCATCAGAAGATATATAGGGGATTTCAAGAACAAATGTCTCTTCCGTTGAATCAAAAATCTTGTCTTCCGGGAAAGCGGTTTGCCAATCTCCTGAATCTATAGAGTACTGAATATCTGTTATATTACACATTTCATCCTTTGCGGTGCCAGAGACAATTATTGCATAACCGGGACTACCGTTGTTATCAATTGCGTCGGAGTCAATAACCGTTTTAAGATTTAATACTACCGGTCTTGTGTTATCGACAAGAAAGCTATCACTCTCCTCTTCTTCCTGCAGTGCAAATTCCAGTGGATTATCAAGGCCATCACACGCAATGACCCTCGCTTGATAGTATCCATCAGGAATTCTATTTATATTCCAATAGAATTCTGTTTCTTCTTTAACATCTCTTTCAAGATTCATCCACTTGCTTTCATCGAGGCTCTTGTATTCAAGATCAAATTCCAATCTGTCATTATTGGGATCTTCCGCTTCCCAGGATATTAGTTTCCTTGTCTCGTTAGAGGTGGTTTTGTGGATCTTGCGACTGCGATCCAGATATACATCATCTGGAGAAAACAGGCCCTCTTCCTGCATGCCTGAGACGTTGCTATTATCTGATGTATTACCAGGCAAGTGACCTACCGTCGCAACCTCAACTCTCCTTATGACCGGAGGTTGATTTTGTGGTAAGTAAGCGATGCAGACATTGTTAAGGGAAGGTGTAATTTCAGAATCATCGGTAGTAAGAGTAGCTCGATATTGTATAAAACGGGCCGAAGGGTTTTTTATTTTTTCACGGTTTGATTGGTATCCTTGTGTCCAGTCACTCCATGTAACATCCGGGTTTCTATTATTTCCGGATCTTGTGGACAGTTTAATATTTGTTTGTAACGGCATTGTCCCTTTCCATGATATACATCCCCACGAAGAAATATATGTTGTGTCGTGCACAATGGATTCATAGGTTCCTTTGTGAGAGTAAGTGCTTGATAATCTATAAATGTTTGCATTGTTACCGGTTGCAATATAATTGGTTCCGTCTTTATACGTAAGGATATCTAAAACCTGAGATTCACTAAAATCATAAAGCAAGCTGGCTTCATTGTTACTATCAATTTTAAACATCGCTGCCTTGTTTCCCGTACCAACAAGAATGTTATTGTTGGTATCGATGGTCAGGCAAAGAATTAAGCCCTCTACTGCAAATATTTTTCTTACCCTTCCATCCTTATCTATCCGGTATACTGTGTTCATTTCCGGGGCCTCCGGCATTTCGCTCATACCGTTTTCTGCATAGGCGTCTCTCGTGAGGAAAGGAGCAGTTGTCTCTATATCATTTTCAGACAAAAAACCATTCAACCAGACATCGCGTGGTTCACCTGGAAAATTTTCCATAAGTAACGGCAGCAATACATCCGGTTGCACAGGTGGTGCTGGAGCGCGTAGCGCCGGAGGTGTACCTGCTGATGTCCCTGCGTATAAAACGCCATTTTTATCTATGGCAAGGCAATGGATTTCATCTTCATCCGCATCATAAATTACAGAGGCATCGCCATTTGACGTTATCTTGTAAATAAGTCCTTCAGGCTCACATGATGCATAAATATTATCATCATTATCAATAACAAGATCGAGTATGTTTGAAGATGGTGAGTCAAAAAAAACAGATGGAATACCTTTGTCTGAGATTTTGTAGATAACGCCATTGTCGCCTGTAGCCGCATATAAGTTGCCGCTTGTGTCAGAAACCATGTCCCATATATAAGGCCAGGGGAGTTCACAGAACATCTCTCCTTCGCCCTTCGATGTGATCCGATAGATCCTGCCGTGAGGCAAAGTGCCAGCAAAAATATTTCCTGCAGAATCTATAATAAGGGTCTGGACATGCAGTTCAGGAGTTTTATAATATTCTACGACATTCCCATCGTGGCCAACCTTGAATATTGAACCTGGGTCACCGGTACCTGCAAATAACGAATCTGTGCCATCTGCCACTAGACACCATGTATATGCAGCAGGTAATTCATTTACTTTGCTTATGTTGGGTGAAAGTGTAAATTTCCCAGAACTACTTACCGATACATTTTGCAACTTTCCTTTTGAAATGTCTGTCGGGTCTATATTCGCCCACATTTTGGTCGTAACCGCATAAGTAAATTGTGTGTTTAATACGAAGAAAGTAAAGCCCATCAAGATGATGAACAATTTAAATATTTTTATCATTAACAAATAGTAGGGAGGGTATTTACCCATCCTATCCTCTAAAAGACGGTTAAAATTAACTCTTTTCGTCTACAAACAGATTAATAGTCTGTTTGCCATTGATAAGCCATTCTGTCGGAATTCGTTTAACTATTTCACTCCACAATGGAGTGATACCACTTTGATTTGACATGGACATTATGTTTAAGAAAGAGTTTGGCAACGAAGGAAAATCCTCACCCATATACGTCAAACCTTTTTTATTTAATAGAATTTTAACGATTATGTTATTGTTACGTTCTCCATCTTCAAAGTGATGTACTAACTGTTCAAAACTGGACGGTGAAAAATGCCCCGGAGCGCTTGCCATTTCCAGCATTTTACTGTTCAGAGCATCACATACAATTATCTGTATTCTGCTCCCGGAAGCTACATCATCAGGTATCTTAATTTTCACTGGTATAGATGTGTGGCCCCGTGTATATGGTCTTAATCTGACATCTATAAGAACCTCCTCTCCAGGAGAAACCAGTTTCTTACTAACTCTGATATTGTCAATAAAGGCAATACGGTTCTGCCCTGAGATATTGATTACTAATTTGATAGATTCTATCTTTGTAGTCTTGAATTTATTATTGAGCAACACGGTAATCGGCTCAATAACGTTGTAAATTGGCAACCAGGAGGGGCCTGAATCGGAAAATTCATTTTCAATACTGACAGGTTCTTCTCTACCGGCAACACCAATATCAAGCTTTAAAGCAATAGATTTGTCCCCAATAGTTTTTTCAGTAGCAAGCAGTGTGTTCTCAACTGCCATTTGTACAAGAAGTGGGGTCAATATTTTATCGTGAACCACTTCAAAGTTATATGTAACATTTAACGATCCTTGTACCTCTATCTGGCAAGGTATCATTTGAGTATATTCCCCAATTTTCCCGGCAATAGCTGACCTCCTGTCTTGTGTGATCCTTCCAATGATCTTGACTGGTGATGCCATTTTAGTTGAGCTGGCCTGGCTTGCAAGTATAGTATGTACCTCCGCCGTTGCCATCGGCAGATCCGTATTGCCTAGTTGAATTATTGGATGACCAAAAGCAAGAATATCATTACCGTCTCTGTAGGTTACAGTCCCGATTGCAGAAGCGCTCAAATCACCCCTGATTATTTCAACTGCAACAGATGAACCGGGCATGAAGTCTTGCAGATCTGCAGGTACATCGTTATTACCACTGCTACTATGTAGAGAAAACCTTTCTATTTTACCAAACAGGGGGCTTATCCTTGTCAGACTCTTATAATCGAATCCTGAGACAATTAACGGTGTTTGAATGGGTATCAGATCAAGCATAAATGGATGTGGCGAATTGGTGCTTTCAAACATATCGTCTTCATGCAAGCTGCCATAGGATTTTAATCTAGCTATTACATCTGGATCTTGTGAATTAAGCGAGGCACTCCAGGTATTGTCTTTATCGGCAGGAATACTATTTCTGTTTTGTGAATCAATTTTTAATACCTCCATCATTGCCCTTATGGGAGTTACTCCGGCTATTGCATCTTTAGAATAGCTCCATCCATGAGATACTGCTCCTATCAGTTTGCCATCTATATAAACCGGACTGCCGCTCATACCGGAAATAATACCGGTTTTTTCTAAGGGGCCACCTGTCATCTTTACAAGAATCATGTCGGTTCTTGCTTCCCAGTTTTTTAATACTCCAAGCACTTCTATATCAAATGACTCTATCTGTTTCCCGGAAAAAACCGTTCTTCCATAACCCTTCATGCCGGGTGTAATTTCGTCAGTATCCATTGTCTCCCATGCAAAAATTAAATGCGATGAGAGCATCAATACTGCACAGCAGATAAATAGTATTTTCTTTGTATTTTTCATTTTCTTATAAAGAATTATAGTTGTTATTTTATCAGAACTTATCAGCTTGTTATTTTATTGTCAAGGTGAAAAGATCCCGTGTGGTACATTAACATTCGCCGCTTAACCTTCAATTTCTCCGGTATAATAAACATTGATATTACAATTTAAAGGTGATATATTTTAGGAAATTAATTAAAAAGATTTGATTCCCTTTTAAGGTGTTTAAGAATTCAGGATTTGTTGATTACACCTCTCTTTCAAGAGGATTCCGGTATTAGATTCCTCTCGAAAGAGAGGTGTAATTTTTATATTCACTTACCTTAGGGTTCGCAAAAAAATAACTACTTCAAACCGGCAGGAAACCAAAGACCGAATCCTTCTTAATGTAGTAAAGTTGATTCTATGACAGCTATAACTCTCAACATGAAGGACGCAAATGCTTATAAGAGAAATATTAAGATGGCTGCAAATGCGTTGATCTCAGGCAAAATTGTCGCATTTCCAACTGAAACCGTGTATGGTTTGGGAGTGTGTGCAGACAATCATACTGCCATGGATAATTTATATAGTGTTAAGCAAAGACCCAGAGACAAGAGATTGTCCATTATGATATCAAGTCCTGATGAGATAGCAAGGTACACAAAGCATGTACCACCAATTGCTGAAAAATTCATTAGTGCATACTGGCCTGGTCCTTTAACTATTATCCTGGAACTTGAAGACGGTAGTACCGTGGGTTTGAGAAATCCGGATAACCGTGTTATAAGAGATCTCATAAATACAGCAGAAATACCAATTGCTTCTACAAGTGCAAATATCTCAGGAGAAGCTCCTGCAATAGATGCGCAACAGGTAATAAACAACTTTTCAGAAAAAATTGATGTTGTTCTTGATGATGGGTATACAGAATCAGGTAAGCCTTCTACTATTGTTAAAATCAGGGACAATGCATATAAAATCATTCGTCATGGTGTAATTGAAGAAGAAAGGCTTAAAAGGTGTTTAAATGAAAATTGCTTTAGCATCGGATCATAGAGGATTTGACTTTAAAGATGTAGTTGCCAGGCATCTTTCAGATATGGGTCACGAACCCGTTGATTTTGGAACTGAAAATTGCAGTGACTCTGTAGACTATCCTGACTATGGACTGAAGGCTGCAAAGGCCGTTTCAAGTGGAGAATGCGAACATGCTATCTTGATATGCGGAACAGGACTGGGTATGTCTCTAATAGCAAACAAAGTAAATGGCGTACGGGCAACGGTATGCCATAATCCATATACTGTGGAGATGGGTAGACGACACAATGATGCAAATGTGCTCTGTTTAGGTGTGGACGTAATAAATCATGACTTGCTGGAGGAGATGTTAAAACTGTTTATTGAAACAGCGTTTGATGGCGGCAGACATGCCAGGCGAGTTGAGAAGATTATGGATGCAGAATCTAACTGACGTTGCATGTCTGTTTTTAATATAAACTGTTTGATATATGGAATTCAAATTTCTTATCTTTAATAAAAAGGATGAAGATATGGTGGTATATATGAGAAATCTTCTGTTTTTTGCTCTATTCGTAGCTCTTACTGCAATCTATGCTGGGGATTCTTTTGCTCGTATTGTCCCACAAGAGGATTCACAGGTAGAACTCCTTTATGTCACCGGGCCTAACGGTAATCCCTTGAGAGGGGCGGAGGATCATGAGCAGTTACTACACATTG
>JAIQZR010000095.1 GCA_021777035.1 Candidatus Scalindua sp.
AAATAATTAACTATCATAATGGTGTACACAATTATTTGTTATCGAGTATGCTATATTTAGTACCATGCTAATGCAAGTAAATATTATTAATGAAACCTGAGCTTTTTCGCAGGCGTAACTCATTAATAAGTCAATCAAAAGTTTACTCTCAGGTATTTAGTAATTCAGCGTGAGGATATAGGGGATCTTTATTTGACAATTTAGAATATCGATGATATGTTGCTACATATTTTGAGAAAAATATTTTTTTGAAACTTTTAAGTGGTACATATGAATGCTCTGTTAATACGATTCTCATTTTATCCAACCTTGCTGTGGAATATAATCCTGTTAAAATTAATTCCGAGACGCAAGTGGTGGAACGAAATTTATCCGCACGTGATACTTGGGGCCCTGCCTTTACCGCATCTTACTGGTTCTCTAAAGGAACTAGGCGTTTCGGCGATTGTAAATATGTGTAAGGAGTGGCCCGGCCCGCGTGATCTATATAAGTCGGAGCACATTGTCCAGTTACATTTGCCTACAAAAGATTTTCTTCCTCCTTCAATAAAGGATATTGAAAAAGGTATAAATTTTATAGAGAAGTACAGAGCAAAGGGGTCTTCGGTATATGTCCATTGCAAGGCGGGAAAAGGTCGAAGTGCCACACTTATTCTTTGTTGGTTGATTGCGGTTATGGGAATGACATCTGAGGATGCGCAGGCGTATATATTGCAAAAAAGACCACATGTTTCCAAGCACTTGTATAGGCGTCGTGTAGTCCAAGAATTTCAAAGAAGACAGATGACAAACATTGAGAGATTTACCAGTAGTTGATTTGCAAAGAAACCATTTGACATAACTACTTAATTTAGCATATTTCTTTACCCTTCAATCGGTTGATGATGTTAGATCCGAAATGGATAACCTTATCTAATTTGCATTTGCGGCCTAAGCTCCAGTATTTGGAATCCTTAAAGAAGATGTAGACTTTACTTATTTTAATGAGCAAGATATTAAGATCATTATCATCTATCTGGATCCGTCCAACAGCATAAGGGTGTGTCTTTTGTTCAGTAGGTGCCTGACAAAAAACAGCATTAAAAGCCCTCTCTTTTCAATAAATTTAACATTGAGTTCGTTGTAACACCATCGCTGACACAATAATACACCATCTTTCTTCCTAATTCATACTCAAATTTTTGCTTAAACTTCTTGATTTCCCCTTCTATTTTTTCCGTAAAGGCATCTCCCCTGCAGCCAAAGAGGCCGATAGTCATCCCGTTTTTAGAGAGTTCTTGAATGTGGCCCCAGTTCATGTATTGTACATCCTTGCCATTAAGCTTTACTGCTTTTCCAATAGTATCTGGACGGATAAAGAAGGTAGCGGGGAACCCGTATCTTTTTATCAATGGATAGCACAGGGTGTAGAGTTCAATATAACCTGAATCGAAGGTTAGGGAAAACGACTGTTTCTTTAAGTCTAGGTCTCCACTTAAATACGCCACCACATCGTCCAAAGGAATGATAGGGATATTTTTTTTGGAAAGGTAGTCCAATTGCTCTTCAAAGCATTTGTAATAAATCCATGTGTCCAGGAAGTTTGTCTTATCTTCAGAAATATTCTGGTATTGTAAAACGGCTGCCTTGTTCTTTAGATATCCCATAGCGTGCAGGTCCTTTATACTATTTGGTATAATTCATTTACCTTATATGTTCGTCAGGATAATAAGTTAAGTGTTTTTTTGTCTTATAGTCTCCAGGAACAGTGAAAGCGTAAACACGTATTTAGAGAAATTGCCCCTCCAGTCAGTGAGCATCTCCTCATTTATTCCAATTCTGTTAAGGCTATAAATGTCAGACCCTTTTGAAACAAAACCTGCCTTGGTTGTGCAGGCTGACTTATACGATCGAGAAACAATTCCTTTTATTTCATCATTATAATTTCCGTTTGGATAGCAGAAATGAGGAACCTCTCTCCCTGTTTTTTCCTCTATAATTTCTTTTGATACGCAAATCTCATTCTCAACCACATTTGTTTGCTCATTGGTTAAGATCGGGTGATTGATTGTATGGGAGCCAAAAGAGATATTTGGGTCTTTAATGCTGTTAATTTCATCCCAGTTCGCAAAGGATCTGTTATTGCTTTCATTAATTTTTATAGAATGTTCTCTAAGAAACGTTTCCAAATCTGAAATAATTTCCATTATTTTGTCATTAGTGAACGTTTTCAGATAGTCAATAAACTTAAATATTATCGGCTTGCCATCGCTCTTCAGTAGCATGTCTATTAGTTTCACGTTTATCTCAGGTATAGAAATAATACTCTTATTTTTAAAGAACAGAATTTTATCTGCCGGTATCTGCAAAAGTAAATTATTTAACCTCTCTTGCCAGTAGTCGCGAGTTGATGACACAAAACCGGTAGTCAAATAAACTGTTGCAGGGGCCTTTAATCGATTTAGAATTGGATAAGCCGTTTTATGAAAATCTATCCATCCATCATCAAATGTAATTACAAAGCTATCAATAGGTATTCTCTCCCATTGGTCAAGATTCTGTGATAAGAAATCCATTGAGATTACGGGATAACTTTCAGAAATATATTTTATAC
>JAIQZR010000096.1 GCA_021777035.1 Candidatus Scalindua sp.
CTACCGCGTATTTCGCAATATCGAATATGTCCGGACGAAAAAGCGGTTCTCCTCCGCTTAAGACAAGAATAGGATTACCCGCTTCGACTATTGCATCGACGAGTTCGAAAGATTCTTTCGTGGTCAAATCATCATTCATCAACTGGGTACTCACGTCTATCCTTCTACAATGAATACACTCCAGATTACAACCAGCTGTTGTTTCCCAGAAGACAAGCCGAAGCTTGTTTTGCATATTTTTCATGTATTGATTAGAAACCTTGCTATCTCCATGCTCTTTTATTTGTGAGTAAACTTCCTTTATAGTGCCCTCTGGCATTCCATGCGGCATGCCATGAGAACCTGAACCATTACCGTGATCATCCTTCATTCTCGCCCCCAGTATTCTACATTATTGATAAAATGCGTCAAATTGGTTGTCCTTGACAAGGCAATTTGGCACTTTAATATTAAAATTTTGCGTAATATCGTCGATTTTACCCTTATTTTGCATAAATTCAAATACAAAAATATATTGTACATACCGGCTTGACGTAAGGCGTTAGACACGAATTGCGCTAATTGGTATGAATATATGTCTAATAAATTGTTTGGCTTTGAATTAACCGGGTTATTATCAAGTGTTTTAGATTTTGACATTTGCAGTAAAAATGTTATACAATCCGAAAAATAAGCTTTTTTTACTGTAATAAGTGGGAAGGTTTAAATGATAAAAACGGCTGAAGTGTGATATTAGTGATGATTGTTTAAGCGAGGAAAGTTATTTTTTCTTGAACCCTAAGTAGCAAGTTTCTAACATCTATCATTAGCATCTATATTTTTAACAGGGAATATGGCTTTTTTATGAAAAAGAATTTCAACCTCTTTCTTCTCCCCCTTTTATTCAGCATTCTGTTCTTATCCTCATGCGGTTCAAAAAAACAAGAGGTTCCGCAGTTGTTATCCGTCTCCAACAATCCGATGACGGTAAGTGGTGTCGTGTTACGTTTCCAGCCGCTCGACAATGTTGTCCGATCTTCCGGAACTATTCTCGCTTCGGAATCGGTCGATCTTGCCGTTGAAACTTCAGGCAGAATAGAGAAGATTTATTTTAAGGAAGGAGCACACGTCAAGAAAAACGAACTGCTGGTAACGATCAACGATGATGATCTTCGGGCACAGCTAAAAAAAACGGAGTTCCAGATACAGATTGCAATAGAACAAGAGCATCGCCAAAAACAAATATTTGAAATCAAAGACATCATCAGTCAGCAGGATTATGATATTTCCGTTAACACTGTAAACACGCTAAAGGCTGACCGCGAAAATCTTATTGCCTCAATTAGAAAGAAAGAGATCCGAGCCCCGTTTGACGGTGTCATCGGACTGAGATATGTGAGTGAAGGAAGTTACGTTTCCCAGACCACACACATTGCATCAATTCAAAAGATTGATCCGTTGAAGGTAGATTTTGCCATCCCTGAAAAATATGCTAATCAGGTTTCCGTAGGAGATCTTGTGCAGTTCAGAGCCGACGAAACGAAACAGCATTTTACCGGAACGGTGTATGCTATTGAACCAAAGATTGATCCCAATACGCGCACATTGCAATTGCGGGCGTTGTGTGAAAATAAATCGGAGAAAATTTTCCCCGGTTCGTATGTGCAAATTGAACTTCGTTTACAACAAATCACCAACGCATTAATGATTCCGACACAGGCTATTATTCCTGTGTTGAAAGGACATACTGTCTTCGTGGAAAAGAACGGCGTTGTCGTTTCTGTTCCGGTTAAAATAGGTATTCGAAATGCTTCGGAAGTACAGATTGTTGAAGGACTTTCTGTCGGTGATACGATTATTATGACAGGGCTTATGCGATTACGCCCTGGTATGCCTGTAAATATCGCTCTAAAATAAAACAAAAAGAATACCACAAAGAGGGTTTTGAAACACTTGTTTCCTTTTTTACATCGTGGTACCATTGCGGAAAATTTTTAACCTTTGTATACATGAGCTTATCCTCCATTAGCATAAAACGTCCTGTCCTCGCGATCGTCATGTCGCTGGTTATTATGCTGTTTGGCATTATTAGTTTCGATTTCCTCGGCGTACGCGAATATCCCGCCATCGATCCTCCGTTTATTAACGTCCGTACCAGCTACGCCGGAGCTAATGCAGATGTTATCGAATCTCAGATTACGGAACCGCTGGAAAAAGCGATCAATGGAATTGCCGGCATCCGCAATATTTCATCCAGCAGCGCGCAGGGTGTCAGCAAAATTTCGGTAGAGTTTAATCTCGATGCCGATCTCGAAGCAGCGGCTAACGATGTCCGCGATAAAGTTTCCGGTGCTCTACGGCGGCTTCCACAGGACATCGATGCACCTCCAATCGTCAGCAAAAGCGATGCAGACGCCGGCGCGATTATTTCACTGACGGTTCAAAGTGACACGCGAAATCAACTTGAGCTGAGCGATTACGCGGAAAACGTGCTCGGACAAAACTTCCAAACGATCCCGGATGTCAGCACAACACAGATATGGGGACAAAAACGGTACGCAATGCGGATATGGATCGATCCGGCAAAACTTTCAGCATACGGATTAACACCGCTTGATGTAAGAAATGCTCTTGAAAATGAAAATGTCGAACTCCCGTCCGGAAAAATTACTGGAAATAAAACGGAATTGACCGTTAATACCAAGGGACGGCTGAAAACAGTCGATGATTTCAATAATCTTATCGTGAAGTCGTACGGAACAAAGATTGTTCGCGTGAGTGACATCGGTTTTGCTAATCTCGGGCCCGAGAATGAAGAAACAATTTTAAAACTATCCGGCACTCCAATGGTTGCTGTTGCCATTGTTCCACAACCGGGAGCTAATTACGTTGAGATTGCGGATGAATTTTACCGGCGCCTCGATCAAATCAAGAAAGAACTTCCTGACGATATCAGGCTTAACATTGCAATGGATAATACGCTTTTTATTAAGCGTTCTATCGTCGAAGTACAGGAGACTATCATCATTGCGGTACTACTCGTTGTCGGCATCATCTTCCTTTTCTTCCGCGAATGGATTATTGCATTACGACCATTGGTCGATATCCCCGTTTCATTGACCGGTGCATTCTTTATTATGTACGTGATGGGATTTTCCATTAACACATTGACACTTCTCGCCATCGTTCTCGCTACTGGTCTTGTTGTTGACGACGGTATTGTCGTTACTGAAAATATTTTTAAGAAAGCAGAACGAGGACTTCCGCCGATGCAGGCGGCATTGGAAGGTTCAAAAGAAATTTTCTTTGCCGTTATTTCAACATCCATCACACTCGCTGCTGTATTTTTACCGATTATTTTTATGCAGGGGTTTGTCGGGCGGTTGTTTAGGGAGTTTGGTATCGTTATTGCCGGAACAGTATTGATCTCCGCTTTCGTTTCTCTTTCTCTCACACCGATGTTAAATGCTCGCCTCATCCGGAAAAAACAGACGCACAGCAGATTTTATAAATTCACGGAACCGTACTTCGTCTGGTTGAACGGTTTTTATGAACGAACGCTTGCTTTAGGAATGAAACATCGCTGGGCAGCGACGGTAACGATTTTTATTTCGCTTGGCCTTATTGTCTTAATCGGCAGTTCACTGCAAACCGAGCTTGCACCTCTTGACGACAGAAGCTTACTTCGTATGCAAATTACGGCACCGGAGGGGGCATCGTTCGAATATACTGACGCTTTCATGGACAGTATTATAAATGTAGTAGACAATTCCATTCCGGAAACAGCGGCATGTTTGAGTGTTACCGCTCCGGGATTTTCCGGTTCAGGAGCAACTAACACGGGATTTTTCAGAATTCGGCTTGTTGAGCCGAATCAACGAAACAGGTCGCAACAGGAGATTGCTAATTATCTTTCAGCAAAGACGCGCACGATGAACGAAGCACGAGCGTTTGTTATTCAGGAGCAGACCATATCCGTCGGAAGAAGCGGAAGAGGGTTGCCAGTGCAATATGTGCTGCAAAATCAAAACTTTGAAAAGCTGCGAGGGTTTGTACCGAAATTTATGGAAGAGGTGAATAAGAGCGACGTGTTTCCAAATGCCGATGTGAATTTAAAATTTAACAGGCCGGAGATTGATATATCTATTGACCGTGACCGTGCACGAGCACTTGGTGTTACAGTTATGGATATTGCTCAGACACTACAGCTTGCGTTTAGCGGACAGCGCTTTTCTTATTTTGAAATGAACGGATTCCAATACCAGGTGATCGGGCAGGTGGATAGAGCCAACCGCGATGAACCGCTTGACCTGATATCACTCTATGTTCGGAACAACCGCGATGAATTGATTCAGATGGACAATCTTGTCGTCTTGAAAGAACAAAGCGCTCCCCCGCAACTGTACCATTTTAATCGGTTCAAATCCGCAACAGTTTCTGCAGGACTGGCACCCGGAAGGACGGTCGGTGACGGCATCAAAGAGATGGACAGGATTGCAAAAAAGATACTCGATGATACGTTTACAACGGATCTTTCAGGGCCGTCGCGTGACTACGCGGAAAGTTCATCCAACACACTTTTTGCCTTTATTCTTGCGTTAGTTTTAGTATATCTTATTCTTGCCGCACAATTTGAAAGTTTTGTCGACCCGTTTGTCATAATGTTAACCGTACCGTTTGCGCTTTCCGGTGCATTGTTATCCCTGTGGATTATGGGTCAAACCATCAACATCTTCAGCGAGATCGGCATTATCATGTTGATCGGCCTCGTGACAAAAAACGGTATTTTGATCGTGGAATTTGCAAACCAGCAGAAGGAGAAAGGAATGAATCTATTCGATGCAGCAAAGTTTGCCGCCGCATCCCGATTTCGCCCGATTCTGATGACGAGTCTTTCTACGATGCTCGGTGCATTACCGATAGCACTGGCAATCAGCAGCGGAGCAACAAGCCGCATCTCTATGGGCATCGTTGTCATAGGCGGAGTGTTCTTCTCGCTGATCTTAACACTCTTTGTTATACCTGTAATGTACACGTTCTTTTCGAAGGAGATGAAGGAAGAATAGGCATGTCTGAAGTGTATTTCAACAGGTGACTGTACGCAGTGTATGTTGTATGACTAGTTGGTGTAGTGTTAGAGAAAAAGAAGAGGTATCGGTAAGAGATCATAGAGATTGTATTGCCTGGAATTTGCATGGATACTTCATTTTTCATTGATTTTAATGGTAAGTAACCTTATTATTACTCTGTACTCAATATTAAAGGATTCAACATTTAGAGTTAATCAATTCTTTTGATGATATAATATAGTCATGAAAACCAGAGAGAGTGTCATAATATACGATACAACACTGCGTGACGGCAGCCAGACGGAAGGTATCTCGTTTTCTCTGCAGGATAAAATCGGGATAGCGCTTAAACTTGATGATCTTGGCGTAGATTACATTGAGGGTGGTTATCCTTTATCAAATCCAAAAGATAAGAATTTTTTCAAAGAGATTAGAAAGAATTCATTACAAAATGCAAAGGTTGCGGCATTTGGCAGTACAAAGCGGGCGAATAAAAAGGCATCGGAAGATCCTGGAATAAAAGCCCTGCTTTTAACAGAGATGCCCGTCGTAACAATCGTAGCCAAGAGTTGGGACTTCCATGTAACCGATGTTCTCAAAGTTTCATTGGATGAAAATCTGAAAATGGTATCTGAAACAGTCAAATATTTGAAATCAAATGGAAGAGAGGTAATCCTTGATGCAGAACATTTCTTTGACGGGTACATGAATAATTTCAGATATTCATTAAAAGTATTAAAGGCTGCACAGGATTCAGGGGCAGACACAATTGTTCTTTGTGATACGAATGGAGGTTGTTTGCCACATGAAGTGGAAAAGATCACGGGAAACGTTATAACCAAGATAAAAGTGCCGCTGGGTATACACACACACAACGACGGTGAACTGGCAGTGGCAAATGCCTTAGCCGCCATTAATTCCGGTGCCAGACATGTACAGGGGACAATAAACGGGCTTGGAGAGAGATGCGGCAACGCAAATCTCTGTTCGGTAATACCGAATCTGGTATTGAAGAATAAATTTAAGTGTCTTGGCAATTCGGAACTCAAAAAACTTACGGAAATATCAAGATATGTCAATGAAGTGGCAAATTTTATACCCATGGCGAATCAGCCTTTTGTGGGTTCAAGTGCTTTTGCACACAAGGGCGGTTTGCACGTAAATGCGATACAAAAGAATAGTAGTACTTATGAGCATATAGAACCGGAAACGGTCGGAAACGAGAGGAGAATATTAATATCCGAACTCTCCGGAAGTTCAAATATTCTCAAAAAGGTTGAAAAATATAAAATTGCACATGATCAGAAAACAATGAAAAAGATCCTGAATAAAGTCCAGGATATGGAGAATGAGGGATATCATTTTGAATCTGCAGAAGGCTCTTTTGATCTCCTGGTTAAGAAAGTGATCGGTAAGCACAAAGGGTTTTTCGATCTTGAAGATTTCAGGGTAATTGTAGAAAGAGGAAAAGATGGGAAATCTATTACCCGTGCAACCGTTAAAATTAAGGTTAATGGTGTAGAGGAGTTGACGGTTAGCGATGGGGATGGCCCTGTAAACGCCCTGGACGGAGCCTTGCGAAAAGCCCTTGAGAAATTCTATCCATCTCTTGCGGATATGCATCTCATCGATTTTAAGGTACGTGTTATCAACCCCAAAGAAGCATCTGCCGCAAAGGTAAGGGTCATAATCGAATCTCATGATCACAAAGATACCTGGGGCACTGTCGGAGTATCTGGCAACCTGATCGAAGCGAGCTGGCAAGCTCTTGTTGAAAGTATTGAATATAAACTTTTAAAGGATGAAGATGGAGACTGATTTACCAACAAAATACAATCCGAAGGAGATCGAGGACAAATGGTATAGCTTCTGGGAAGAGGGCAATTTCTTTCATTGTGAACCGGATTCTGCCAAAAAACCCTACACTATAGTAATTCCTCCTCCAAATGTTACCGGTGTCTTGCATATGGGGCATGCGCTCAATAATATATTGCAGGATATACTGATAAGATGGCGAAGGATGCAGGGATACAACACGCTGTGGATGCCGGGGACAGATCATGCGGGCATAGCAACACAAAATGTCGTTGAAAGGAAATTAGCAAAAAAAGGCACAAACCGGCATGAGCTTGGACGGGAAAAGTTTATCGAAGAGGTGTGGAAATGGAAAAAAGAGTACGGTTCTGAAATACTTAATCAGCTTAGAAAACTGGGCTCTTCGTGTGATTGGAAAAGAGAAAGATTTACGATGGACGAAGGTTTGTCAAAAGCCGTTAAAGAGGCGTTTGTTAAACTGTATGAAAAAGGATTTATTTATAAAGGGAAATACATTGTTAACTGGTGCCCAAGGTGTCTTACCGCAATTTCAGATGATGAAGTAGAACATGAAGACCATGAAGGACATCTCTGGCATATCAGATATCCTTTCCGGGATGCACCACATTTGTTTGTTACTATTGCGACAACTCGTCCTGAAACTATGCTGGGTGATGTTGCTGTTGCGGTAAATCCGGAGGATGAAAGATATAAGGACATGATAGGTGAGATGCTCGTTCTTCCGGTGGTAGGACGTGAAATACCCATAATTGCGGATGAAGCGGTAGATCCCGAATTTGGTACTGGTGCCGTAAAGGTTACTCCCGCACATGATCCAAACGATTTCGAGATCGGCAAGAGGCATAATCTGGATCACGTTATAATTATGAATGAAGACGGAACTATAAGAGGAGATGCAGAGAATTATATAGGTATGGACAGGTATGAATGCCGAGAGGCGTTGGTTGATGAGCTTAAAGAAGAAAAAAATATGGTAAAGGTTCAACCACATTCACACTCAGTAGGGCACTGTTATCGCTGTAGAACTGTTATAGAACCCTACCTTTCTGAACAGTGGTTTGTCAAGATGAAGCCTTTGGCAGAAGCGGCAATTGCAGCGCAAAAGAGTGGGAATGTTACGTTCCATCCTGAAAGATGGACTAAGGTTTATTTGAGTTGGCTTGAAAATGTAAGGGATTGGTGTATCTCAAGGCAGATATGGTGGGGTCACAGGATTCCGGCATGGCAATGTGAAAGTTGTGACGAAATCAACATTGCTCGCGAAGCCCCGGAGAAATGCTCAAAATGTGGTCATGATACATTGATTGAAGAGACAGACGTTCTGGACACATGGTTTAGTTCTGCACTATGGCCATTTTCTACAATGGGATGGCCTGAAGAGACTGAGGAGTTGAAATATTACTACCCAACATCTACACTAGTTACTGACCGTGGTATTATATATTTCTGGGTGGCAAGGATGGTGATGATGGGTCTGGAACTCAGGAACGAAGTCCCATTTTCAAATGTGTACGTGCATGGTACTATCCTAGATGATTTGGGTAGGAAAATGAGCAAGTCTCTGGGTAATGGGATTGACCCTCTGTTAATGATTGACCAGTACGGAGCCGATGCAGTAAGAACATCAATAATAATGCTGACTGTGGAGGGGCAGGACGTAAAACTCAATGAAAACAGGTTTGAAATGGGCAGGAATTTCATTAATAAGGTATGGAATGCCTCCAGATTTGCGATGATGAATCTGGACTCTAATGGATCATCAGATATACAAATTACAGCGGATGACTACTGTTTTGAAGATGTTTGGATAATCAGCCGCCTTAATTCAGTTACAGAAACGTGTACGAGCGCCCTGGAGAAGTACAGGTTTAATGAGGCCATAAGAACACTTTATGAATTTATCTGGAATGACTTTTGTGATTGGTACCTGGAGATAATTAAGCCGAGACTTTACAATACGGATAAGAAGGAAAGCAGGATGGTGGCACAAAAGGCGTTAGTGTCTGTGCTCAATGATACGCTTCATTTGTTGCACCCTTTTGCTCCGTTTATGACCGAAGAGATATGGCAACACTTAAAAAGTATGGTTGCGCAAAACAGTGCGATTGCGGTTGACTCAATGAAAAATGAAAGCTTGATGATTTGTCCATGGCCGGAAAAAGATGCTGCAAAAATTGATGATAAAGTGTTAGATACAATGCCATTGCTTCAAGACCTGGTCAGAGCGGTACGAAATATCAGAAGTAATATGAATATACCGAACAAAACGCCACTGAAGGCCATTATTTCAGTCCATGATAATGAAACCAAGACAAGACTTGATAGCCATCATAGCTTCATTGTTCAAATGGCAAATCTTGATGGTGTAGAAATAGGTGTTGAACTGGAAAAGCCGGAATCATCTGCAAGCGAGGTGGTAAACGATATACAGATTTTTGTTCCCTTAAAAGGACTTATAGACAAAGACGCAGAGAAAGAAAAACAGCAAGAACATTTAAACAAAACTAACTCACATCTGGAAATTGTACGAAAAAAACTCCTTAACGAGAACTTTGTTAAGAATGCCCCTGCACAAATTGTTAGCGCGGAAAGAGATAAAGAGGCAGAACTTTTAGCACAAATTATTAAGATAAAAGATATCTTAGAAGATTTAGAAAAAGACGATTAAATTAGATTTTTTATTCCAATCAGAATGACAATATCATCTAGGCGGAGATTTACCTTTGGAGAAAATGTTAATGTTAAGATTCCTGAGTAAGTACCTGATACTGTGTTGGCTATTTGTTGCGGCCACATCATTTGCAGAGACAGCGCCATCTAAAGCAGAATTGTATAATGAATGTCCAAAATGTGAAACAAAATATTCATATGATATTAAATTTTGCGGAAAGGATGGGAGTGAATTAGTAGAAACACAGAAAAGTTCTATATGCCCTAAATGCGAACAAAAGGGCGTTCCCGGAGAAATATTCTGCAGGGAAGACGGAGAAAAACTTGTAACTGTAGAAGAGGCAAAAGTAAACGAACAAAAACTTTTGCATGACAGACAGAAGGCATTAGAGCACTTCGAAGAGGGTAATAAATTACTGGATAGTGAAGATTTTGCCAAAGCATTGGCAGAATACAATAAGGCAATTGAATTATATGAAAACATACCGAAGCTTCAATATAACACAGGTTTGCTTTACGGAAAGCTCGGGAAGCATAAAGACGCAATTAAACATCTTAGAAAATATCGTAGATTGTCACCTGATGCGGATGATAACGATAAAATACTGACCAAGATCGCTGTATTACAAGGCATTGTAGATAAGAAAAATGCGCTGATACGAAGATATGAAAAACGAAATGAAATTATGATAACGGCGTTGCCAGGGATAAAAGAAAGGTGTGGCATGGTTTTGGTTCCTGCAGGTGCATTTATGATGGGAATGGATGATATGAAAAGAGAGCAACGTCCAATTCATAAAGTCCATCTTGATGCGTTTTATATTGATATATGTGAAGTAACAAATGCCCAGTACTATGAATTCCTGGATTACATAAACAAAACAGAAGATCATAGTAAATGTCGGGAGGATGAACCGATAAATAAGGATCATAAACCTCATAACTGGGAAAAGGATTACTATAATCATCCGGAGTATCCTGTTATACGAATAGACTGGTATGATGCCTGTGCATATGCGGCGTGGGCTGGAAAGAGATTGCCAACAGAAGCTGAGTGGGAAAAGGCTGCCAGAGGAACAGATGAAAGAAAATGGCCCTGGGGTAGTGAGTGGGATCGTTCAAAATATAATTTTGGAGATCCCGAATCGGTAGGTTCACATGAAGAGGGTAAAAGCCCATATGGATGTTACGACATGGCTGGCAGTGTTGCAGAGTGGTGTGCTGATTGGGCTAATATGAATTATTATGAAAAAAGTCCCAAGAGGGATCCTAAAGGACCTGAAAATGGTGATAAGAAAATTATTAGAGGTGGTTCAAGGTTTATTCCTGATGGCCTTTCACTGCGATCTACAGCACGAAAGGCAATGCGTCCAAATATTGGGAACATAAGTGTGGGATTTCGTTGTGTAAAATAGATTTAAGAGTCGGTGTAAGGCTGCAAATCAATAATTGCATAAACCGATGTCTCGCAATAATATTATCATCTTTTTGAAAAAATCGGTAAATTATACAAAAACTATAAGCCCATAACTGTTAGTATGGTAGTAAGATATGGCATTTGGCGGTGTTTGTTCGGTTCTTTTTTGAAAATATCATGGATATGAATACAATTTATTGTTAAGATCGCGAGGGTGCAGAAAACATAAAGCTTTACGTTGCATAACGAAACAACCGTTCCGTTATGCTTTTTCATGGTTGGCCAAAAGCGGGTTTGATATTCTTGGTGAATAAGGGATTTCGTTATGCTCATACGATATGAAATAGTATGAATGTCGAAGAGTTAGGTTCTGACAGAAGGAATAATACACGGTTAGATCTTTCTTTAAAAATATCGTTACTAGATCAAAATGGTAAAACGATAAATATTAGTGCGAGTGGCGTTTATTTCGAAATAATAACAAATGATGTAGAAGCATTTACCATCGGTACAACACTTCCAATTAGAATAGCCGCTATCACTACCACGCCTGGCTTTGAAGAAAGGAAGATCGAGCTTAACGGTGATGGATGCGTTGTCAGGAGTGACATAAAAGAAGTCACAAACCGCGGTAACAAATTATGCATAGCTTTGGAATTCAAGGACGCACTTAATATCATACCAAATGGTATTTGAAGAATTATTCCTTGAATTTTGCTGTTAAGTTTGTATAATTTCCACAATCAATAGAATTTAAGCAATTAAATCGGGAGATATTCTCATGGGTGACTTTTTTAAAAAACTAGATGAAATAATGACGGGTGACTTAGTCCGTAAGGTTGGAGGTTTAGTCTGCCTGGGTGCGCTTGTCTTGATAGGGGTAGGTTTCCTTATTGGCGCGAAGAGTGTTTTAAAGACGATGAAAGGGCCAAGCGTTGCGGTGGAGGCTACTGAAGAAGAAACGGCAGATGGATCATCTGAGGATGCTGAAGAAGCAGATGAAGAAGCAGATGAAGATGAAGATGAAGATGAAGAAGATTATGATGAGTAAACTTTAGTCATTAATAGGCTCTTCTTTAGTGTAATGAGGCGAGGAGTATGTATTAAAGAAAGACTTGCTAACGTCGCTGTTATTGCCTTTCTTTTTGTACCCTTCGTGGCACATTTTGCAGGATTTTATCATCTTGCCGAACTGTGCGTCAGCGATTTCTGTATCATGTTTTTTGCAAGATAGAATTAATCTGTTTGACGCGTTATAAAACCTGTCGCTCAATATAAGAAACTCGCCTGACACACCGGGATGGTTCTTTATATATAAATTCACACAACTAACACCAATACCCTGCTTCAGTTCGTTTGCCCACATCTCTATCTCTATCCAATCCCTGGATTTTAAAGCTTTGGCCAGCCTCCTGGCATCACTGGAAGTCTTTTTCATTGCTCGTTTCAAGGTCTCTTCTTCTGACAAGTATGCTTGTATTTCCCCATCTTCTACTGCAACTTCCACAGCCTTTTTACAGGAGATTAACGATACTGCTATAAATAGAAAAAAAATTAATAACGTTTTCATACCTCTATTCTATAATTGCTATTCCGTAAATTTTATCATTTTAGTTTTGTAGCATTAATGGCAACTCTTCTTTCTCTTTATATACATCATGGCAATCATCACAGGTTGCTAGCAACTTAGTAAATTCAGAATCTATAGCTTCGACATCATGCTCTTTGCATGACGCAGTCAGTTTTCTTATAGTATCGTAAAATCGACTGCCCATTATCACAAATTCGCTGGAAACACCACGATGTTCTGCCATATATAATTCTACACAGCTATAACCGATACCTTCCTTCAGCTCTTTTGTCCACATCTCTACTTCAACCCAGTCTCTGCCTTCAATAGAGTTTGACAACCTTCTCAAATCTCTGGATGCCCTTTTCATTGCCATCCCTAATGTTTCATCTTTTTCATGGGACGTGATCGTTTTTGCAACTTTTACTTCCTCTGCCTTCTTGCAGGAAGTAAGACCGGAGAAGATTGCACATATAATAATAATTAGTATTATGAATAGTTGTTTCATATCTCGATGTTTAATTAGTGTAAATTCGTGAAATTAGTGTCTACACCTCTAGGATCTTTGGGGATTTTGTCAGGTTTGTGCATCCATTATCAGTTATAAGTATCATATCCTCAAGTCTCACTCCGCCAACACCCGGATAATAGAGCCCCGGTTCAACGGTCACTATATGCCCTGTCTTTAGCGTACATTTCGCCTTGGATATTCGTGGCGGCTCGTGAACGTCAAGTCCGACACCATGGCCTGTTCCATGAAAGAATCCCTGCATCTTCCCCTTGGACTTGCCGGTCTTAAATCCCAGAGACGTTAAATGTTTCATGACATTCCGGTGTATGACGTCTCCACTGGCTCCGTTCCTGGCAGACCTGAAAACCAGTTCTTGTGCAGATGCTACTGCCTTGTACATTTTATTTAGTGAACTTGACGCCTTACCTTTAACAATAGTTCTGCTTATATCTGCATAATATCCTGTTTTTTCATCTTTTGGAAAAACATCAAAAATGATAGATTCATTTGTCATTAACGGGCCGCTTCCCGTGTTGTGTGGTACGCAGGATTGTTCACCACAAGAAACTATAGTGTGCTTTGCCACACATCCGGACTTCATCAACTCTACATTTATCATTTGCCTTATCGATTCAGACGTAATCTGACTATTACGTGTTGAGTACAAAAACCCATCTTTAACCTTCGATTTTCTTATATAATCAATTGCCTTTTCAATGGCTTTTTCAGTATTCCGCAAGGTTGTAACAATATGCCCTATTTCCTCTTTACTCTTTATCTCTCTGGAATCAAAAAACAGTCCTCTCTTCACTACCAGCTTAAAGCCGTCTTTCCTTAAAAAATCAGCATATTCAACACTGAAATTTGCCGGAACCTGGAGCGTTTTAATGCCCATTTCTTTAAGAGCGGTAGCAACTATCTCGATTAAGCAGGCGAACCTTTTACCTCTTTTCCTGGCAATCCTTTCATATTTAGAGAAGGAAAATACCTTGTTCACTTTAGATTCTGATTTTGCACGATCCAGTTCAAGATCACTGGTAATCATAATTCTCTCACTGTCCTTCTTGATATAAACAAAAGGATCAGGCGCCGGGAACCCGGTAGCATAATACATATTAGAGTCTCGTTCGCTATCTGCAATAATCAGTAGTGCTTTATCATTACTCATGATGAATATGGTATTTTAAACTTATTATAACTGCTTGATTTAGTGTCTGTTATATCGCAACCACTTTATAACAGAATGAGATGTAATTTCAAATTAATTCTGTCGGTTACGGTAGAGTTGCGTTGATCGCGAGTGTGGAGTGTTTAGCTATTGACAAAAACTATCTAATAGGTGACTACAGTGTTATGGACAATTTCATTGAATTATGGAGGGAATATGGAGTGCATCACCCCCGTCCGAACGGCCTGGCCGGGGGCGGGCGTGATGATGCGTTTTAAAGCAGTGACACCCGCCCAACAGGCTGGCGGACAGGCGGTCACTGCACTCCAAAAAAGAAGGTTTGTTTTTGTATCTGAAAATTAAATTCCTTAAAAAAGTGGAACACAATCAAAATAGCGGCCCCGCTATGATAGTAAAGAAACAAGGGATCGCCTTCTTCAAAGCAGGCAACAAATGGAACCTTGCAGAGAATGGGGGCGTGGTAATGGGATATGTAATCCATAAAGGAAAATTGGAGATTGAGAAGCGGTTGTAATGAACAGCACATACGCTTGATGGCGGCGCTTAAAATGTTTGAGCTTGGTAAAATATCGTCAGGGAAGGCAGCAGATCTTGCTGGAATGTCACGGGTTGAATTCCTTGAAACATGTGGTAGATATCGGGTCAGTATCTTCAATTACCCTCCTGAAGAAATAGAACAAGAAATCATAAGTGATTTGAAAACTTTGGTATGTGGAATTTGGTAGAACTTTGGCGCATGTAGATAAATAAGTTATTTTTTAGACCCGGATTTCTTTTTACATATCCATTTTTTTAAATCGGGGGGATACCATACCTATTTAATTGGCTTATAGAAAACCGAGTACGCAACTTACTACAGCTTTGACTCTGATCTTTGTGTCACTAATCCTCACTCTTTGTCCCTATTTTTTAAGAGATATGCCTATTTAAGTCAGGAAAAGCTTCGATCTGCTATCCAGATTTTAAATTCTGGTGACAATTTGGCGGCAATTGATGAAACTGGGAATCATCAAGATGTCGTAAGTTGTTGATGTGAATGGTCGGGGCGACTGGATTCGAACCAGCGACCTCCTGCTCCCAAGGCAGGCACTCTAGCCAAGCTGAGCCACGCCCCGACATTTCTATTTATGATCAGCTGAATGTGTATCTAGCCGTTTCTTGAAACAAAAAAAGGTACTTAAAAAAGCGGCGGAGTTGTGAATGATAAATGCTCCAGCACAACCAGGAGATGTTAAAAAAATATTATATTTGATTAGGAATGTCTTAGAATAGTCGAGTAATTTGAAGATGTCAAATCTATTTACTACTAAAGGTCGTTAGCAGATGGAATTTCATAGCTGTCTTCTTCGTTTGATTCCTTTTCTATCTCAGATTCTATTTCTTTTCTAGGGTCTAATATAAGTTTTTTATACCTCTCTTTTAAGAAACTCAATCTTTCTGTTTTGTCGCAATTTTTTTTAAGATGGATCTTTAAATTTGAAGCCACCTTTTACTCCTTTTTAAACTGCAAAAAGCAAAATGTTAATTATGAAGCTTAAAAGGTTTTTATGATGATAAGTACTTACGTAAGTATTCCGTTTCCAGTTGTTAATGTAAAATTATATATTTGAAAAAGTCTTAGTCAAGACGAATTTTACTTTTCTTTAAATATTTATTATTTAAGAATTCTTTTTCTTCATCGGCGGCACCAATTAATAATAAACTACCATTAAGTTTCGATTCATTGTCTTTTAATAATTTAGACAATACCAACATGGATGCCATTTGCCCTTTATTATCGTTTGCGCCAATCAGTTCGTTTTAGTATGAATTGAAAATATTGTTCTCTGGGGCCAATGGTTATCTTATTTAACTTGTGTGAGTTGATAGTGGAATATTCTTGTGATGCAAATATTAGAAGGTAAGAGGAAAATGTTTCGAAGAATTATTAGTGAGAGGAGCTATGCCTGGATCTCAGCCTGGTCTGTGTTTGTTGTTGTATTGTTATTAACCTTCTCTTTCATTAATTTTCCTACTTTAAAAACAACAACATTCTTGGCAGGTACGAAGGCTTCCTCTCCAGTACGAGGATTTCTTGCTTTTCTTCCCGCCCTTTGTTTAACCTCAAAAACACCGAAATCCCTCAATTCTATTCGATTGCCTTGTGATAATTCATGAACTATCCTATCTAGAAACATTTGGATTGTCTCTTTAACTAATAGTTGTGAGTTGTCAGTTTTTCGTACTATTTTCTCACATAAATCCCTTTTTGTAGTAGTTTGCATTTCTTTTTACCCCTCTCTTTTCCGAAAGCTATTTGGAATTTCCATAGAAAGCTTTCGGGACATGCTATCAAGTCTAAATACTTATGTCAACAGGATTTTATGACTTTTATTAAAGTATATTTTTTTTTTAAACATCTTTTGTTTGACAAATATTTATCATTCTATAGAATGGGTGTTTCGTAGAATTTTGGGAGTTACTACAGAAATTAACCAGTTGTCACTTGATCTTAATAAAGTCGTGTGATACTAATTCATATTAAACGAAAAATAATTATTTATGCAACAAAGGAAGTGACAAAGTTATGAAAATAAGAATCAGAAAAAGTTCTCTTAAGCGAGTAAGAATGTGTGGTTTTCGAAAACGAATGAGTACGAAGGGTGGAAGAGCAATACTTAACAGGAGGAGAGCAAAGGGAAGGAAATTTAATACGTAGGGAGGTTATGTAAGTTAATGCTTTCGGTATTTTGCTACTTTTCCTGACAGGGATCAAAGGAATACCAAAAAAAACAGAAAAAAGATTTTGCTTACGCTAAAACCTAACCGGACAACGCTGCGTTTTTAGGATAGTTCTACTTTATTAATGGGTCTTCTGGTCACCATAAACGCATAGAGTGTTTTTCCCCATATTCTTTGCTTGATAAAGAGCTTCGTCGGCCTTTTTAATTAAAGATTCTTGTGTATGGGCATCAGGGTATTCTGCTAGTCCTGCACTAATGGTCACCGTTTCATTGTGAGAAAAACCTTCAAGTTTTGAAGTAGCAACATGTTTAACCGTTCTATCCGCGAATACTCGACTGTGTTCCTTTGCAGTTTGTGATAATATTATGGCAAATTCTTCTCCACCATAACGCGCAGCAGAATCCGTTTTTCTTACGAGAGATTTGAATATTGCTGCTATTTCTTTTAGTATGATATCTCCCGTTTGATGGCCGTAATTATCATTGATTCTTTTAAAATCATCAATATCAATCATTAGTAACGAAAAACTGTATTTATATCTGTCTGCTCTCGCAATTTCAGCATTTAATAATTCGTGGAAAAATTTATGGTTATATAATCCTGTAAGTCCATCCACTCTCGAAATTTGTTCAAAATACTCTCTTTCTGCAGCACGTTTTTCAAGTGCTCTTTTATAAAGTGATTTTTCAACTATTATATTGAGGTATTCTAAATCTATGGGCTTTGCCAGATAATCTGATGCACCATTTTTCATACATTCTACTGCAGTTTCTACTGATGGAAATCCCGTCATAACAATTAAATCAGTATTGGGAGAGATTTTTTTTGCCATTTTAACAAACTCAACTCCCGAAATCTTAGGCATTTTTAGATCTGTAATTATTAGATCGTAAAATGTATTTTTTGTATTTTCTATTGCATCTTCAGTATCGGTACAAGCTGTTACGTTGTGTCCATGATTTTGCAAAGCACGTTTCATGAACGATACGATATCCTCTCCATCATCAACAACCAGGATTCTGGCTTCTTCAGAGGCTATTTTTCCGGTCAACTGGTTTCCTTTTTGTTTTTTCATATTGTCCTCAAATACATTGTTGATTTACTTTGCTGCAAACTGTTTCTTAGAGCATGGTGTAGAAACCTCTGCGTCTGTAAAAGTTGCCATTTGCGTGAATGTCTTAACACTGGCTTCAATGATGCCCATTGCCAATACTGCTCCAGTGCCTTCTCCAAGTCGTAGACCCAGGTTTAAAATCGCTTTTTTTTGTAATTTTTCCAATGCAATCTCATGGCCATTTTCTGTAGATGTATGAGAAGATATGAGGTAATCATTGACCTTCGGTTCGATTGCACATGCTATTAATGCCGCAGCGGTAGAGATGAACCCGTCAATCACAACTGGGGTCTTGTGGCTTGCTGCGGCAAGACACAAGCCTGCAATGCCTCCTATCTCAAATCCGCCTACTTTTGAAAGAACGTCTATTGGATCAGAATGATCAGGTTTATTAATATCTAAAGCCGTTTTTATAACATTGATTTTGTTTTTTACACCATTATCATTTAAACCGGTTCCTCTTCCTGTTACTTTGCTTAAATCTGCACCTGTTAAACATGCAATTATTGCGCTACTTGGCGTAGTGTTGGCTATTCCCATGTCACCGGTAGCAATAATGTCCATACCGTTCATGAACTCTTCGTTAAAAACATCTATGCCTACTTCCAGAGACTTTATTGCCTGCTCTCTAGACATTGCTGGTCCGCATGCAATGTTACCGGTTCCGTATGCCACCTTTTTTATCTTCAAACCATCAACAGGCATAAAATCAGCTTTTACACCACAGTCAACTACAACAACCCTTGCACCTACATGTCGTGCTAAAATGCTTACAGTTGCTCCTCCATTGAGGAAGTTTTTAACCATCTGCCTGGTTACCTCTTGTGGGAAAACGCTTACACCTTCACTGGAGACACCATGATCTCCAGCCATTGTAAAAACAACTTTGTGTTTTATAGTCGCATCAGGTGTTCCTTTTATAGAGGCGTATATAGTTGCAAATTCTTCAAGTCTTCCAAGGCTTCCTGCAGGTATGGCTAGTTTATCAAATCTGTTTTTTATATTTCCATCCGGATCTATAGAAACCTTCTCAATGCCTTCTATTGTTTTATTTAAAAGCGTCATAGTGTAATCGGTAGTAATACTCTTCTCATTAACTAACTTGCGTAGCTTTGTTCTTAATAGAGCCATACTCTCAACATTGAGAATAATCGGTCAATGTCAAACGGTTTTGCCAGGTAGTCATTAGCGCCGGCTTCAATACATTTAGAGCGATCACCCTTCATCGCCTTTGCAGTCAGTGCGACAATAGGGAGGTTTTTAAATCTATCTTGTTTTCTAATTTCTTTTATGGCGGTGTATCCATCCATTTCAGGCATCATAATGTCCATGAGTACTAGATGGATGTCCGGATTGTCATTTAAGCACGCTAATCCTTCTATGCCATTTTTACCAATTAATATTTTCATGTCTTTGTCTTCAAGGACTTTTTTAATTGAGAAAACATTTCTCATATCATCATCTACTACCAGTATCTTTTTATCAGCCAGAACTGCTTCCTTGTCATGGATCATGCGGATGATTTTCTGCTGCATTTCAGGAAGGTCTGCTTCTACACGGTGCAAAAACAATGTAGTTTCATCTAAGAGTTTTCTATGGGATCCTGCTCCTTTAATAATAGTTGTTGCAGCGTATTCGTCTGTTAACTTTTTTTCTTCCGTCGAAAGCTCCCTACCAGTATAAATAATGACGGGTGGAGGGGTGAGATTTTCATTCTTTCTGATTTTGTTGAGGAATTCCAGACCTGACATGTCTGGAAGATTAATGTCTAAAACCATACAGTCAATGTTTCCGGATAATATATGACTATAGGCATCCTTGGCGGTTGTCGCAACCGTAATCTTGACATCTTCGCCGCCAATTATACCAGATATTACTTTTGCCTGTTCCGGATTATCTTCCACTACAAGAAGGTCTTTTATGGGTTTTTCTATTGTTTTATTGAAACGTTCAAACACCTGGTTTATTGCCTCCGGGCTTACTGGCTTTATTACGTAGTCTAGAGCTCCTATTTTCAAAGCCTCAAATTTATTGTCAGATGCAGATACGAAATGAACGGGGATGTGACGGGTTTCAGGGCTGTCCTTCAGCCTTGTCATAACTGCCCATCCGTTGATACCTGGAAGATTTATATCCAGGATGATACCGCTTGGTTTGTAATAATCTGCAAATTGAAGACCTGTTTCCCCATCCCCTGCAACCAAGCATTTAAAGCCATGTTCACGCGTTAAATCCCTTAGAATTTTTAAGAAAGCTGGATCGTCTTCTATAATTAATACAGATTTGTCCTCTTCCGAAATTGTTTTTCTATCATCTTTAATATTTTCATTTATCTCATTTTGGTTATTCAGTATTTTCGTCTCTTTACGGATGTATGTTTCCGGTTCTGTTTTAACAGCTAATAAGGTTGAACGTCTCTTTTCTGTATTGGTATCTGGCTTAAATGTTTCAGGGAGACAGAGTGTAAAGGTGCTTCCTTTACCATGAGTACTTTCCATGTAAATATGCCCATTAAGTAATTTAGCAAGTTCTTTTGAAATGGAGAGACCAAGTCCTGTTCCACCATACTTTCTACTTGTGGTGCCATCCGCTTGTTTAAATGCTTCAAAGATCACTCTCTGTTTTTCTTCCGTAATGCCTACCCCGCTATCTTTAACAGAGAACAGAACAACCCCGGTCTGATCTAATTTGCCATTTGATGATTCATTTGAACCACTTATTTGTAAAGAAACACTTCCTTGGGACGTAAACTTGAATGCATTAGACAAAAAGTTTTTAATAATCTGATTAACTCTCTGTTCATCTGTATGAATATACTCTGGCAATCCATCTGCGATTTCAATATTTAAGCCGATATTTTTTTCTTTGGCAACATGCTGAAAGATTCGTTTTATATTGTTGCAAAAATCCTGTAAATACATATCTTCTATTTCGAGTTCCATCTTTCCAGCTTCTACCTTGGAGAGATCTAGTACATCGTTAATAAGTTCCAGTAAGTCGTTGCCTGAAGAATTAATTGATTGGACTGATTCCACCTGATCTTCCGATAAACTGCCGTCTTTGTTATCTGCAAGAAGTTTCGACAAAAGGAGGATGCTGTTTAACGGTGTTCTGAGTTCGTGAGACATGTTGGCCAGAAATTCAGATTTATACTTTCCACTTTGTTCCAGTTCTTGTGCTCTCTCTTCAATCATTTTTCTGGCATCTTTCAGGTTCTTATTCTTTTTTTCTACATACTCCTTTTGTTCCTCAAGTTCTTCATTGATCTGGCGAAGTTCATCTTGTTGGGCATGTAGTCTTGATTCAGACTCTCTTAAGGCAGTGGCATTCTCTTCAAGCTCTTCATTGTTTTGACGAAGGGCCTCTTCATGTGCCTGAAGTTCTTCTGTCTGTTGTTGTGTCTGTTTAAGAAGGACTTCAGTGTGGCTTCTGGATATAAATGTGTCCAAGGCAATAGCAATACTCTCGGCAACATGCTCCAGGAGGGTTATATGGATATCATGAAATTTGTGGAAAGATCCCAGTTCGACTACGCCTCTCACAACGTTATTCAATATTAACGGGAATATCAGGATATGTTTTGGCGCACCATCTACTATGCCAGAATTAATATTGATAGCATCATCAGGACAATTTGATAAAAGAATATATTTTTTCTCCAAAGCGGCCTGGCCTACCAGGCCCTCGCCGGGCATGAATTCATTCAAAGTGTTCTTCCGTTGGATGTAGGCATAACTACCTATTTGTTTAAGGCAGTTATTTTTACCAGGCATATATAGTATCCCAATCTGTGCATTTAAATATTTGGCCAGGTACCCAATAATATTTCTGCCCAATGTCTCAATATCCTGTTCGCCTCGCATTTTTACACTGAGTTCCATTTGGCCAGTCTTGAGCCAGTTATGGGTATCATTCTTTTCCATAGTCAAGCGTAAGTTTAAAATCATATTATTGAAGCTGTCTGCTAATTCACCAATTTCACCTCCAACTTTTATCTCAATATTATGGTCGAGTTGTCCTCCAGCAACACTTCTGGCTATTTTTGAAAGTGTTGTTATAGGTTTGGTTATACTTCTCGCTATAAAAAAACATAATATAAACATTGCTATTGCAGAACCGCTTGTCAGACCAGAATAGATGATGACAGAAATCATCTTTTCTGATGATAAGGCAGTTGCTTCTTTAAGAATTTCCTGGAGTTGAGCATCTGCGACTTTTTTCAGTTCATCTATTCGTCTTGTCGTGGCAGTAAAAACTAATTCAGGATTCAGTTCAAAATTACCATTTGCAAGATTTGTTCCTATTTGCTTGCGTATATTCTTTACCGTCTTAAGATTTGACTCACTCACTTTTGTTTGAAATTCATTCAGTATCTCTTCTGTAGCCTGGTATTTAAAAACGGTCAGTAAGGCATCCTGCCCTTTAGATACCTGCATCCAGGCATGCATTTCTGGTTGAGTGATAGGTTTGTCTTTAGCTGCGAAGCCTGTCATAATTGCCCTTTCTCTGCCTGCCATTTCTATGGCCATGAGGAGATTTACACAGGCAGTAAATGGGAATGATAGTTCGGAGTTCTTAATGATTACGCTTGCTTCCTGAAATATTCCCAGGATGTCGTTTATCATCTCGGTGTAGAGCTTATTGGATTCATAATTTCCAATTGACAGTGAAGTGATTTTCTCTCTGAGAGATGGAAGTTTCCACAAATTCCTCGATGAATTATTGGCACGTCTGGCAAATTCATAGCCAAGTTTTGCCATGTCTAATGTTTTTGTTTCGTTATCCATAACCGTGTAATACATGTCTGTAAGCTGCCTCTGCTTTTCCATTATCTCTTTCATGTGATTCCCATCACTGGCAACGTATCCGGCAGATGATCCACGCTCTTTCTCTAATTGGTGAATAACCTGGTTGGCAATTACCATGTAGTCTGTAATACTCTTAATCTGCTCTGCCTGTTTTTTTGCATCAAATTCGCGAAACAATAGAATTGCCATGAATCCGCCTACTATTAAGGCTGGAACCAAAGCCAATACTATTAACTGTTTTATCAGTCCTAATCCTGTGAGTCGTCTGAATTTTTTATGTATTTTACGAAGACCGTCGTTTTTCATTTCAAATCCCTATCTGTTAAGTGGTATAGATACTTGACAATGCTCATACTTGTAGAAAACGGTGAAATAGCGATAGCTATTTTCATAATCCAGTCTTTTAACATTAATTTCTATACATCTGAATTTCATGTCTCTGGGGTTGTCTTAACTTTAGGCCATCTTGGTTGTTTTCAATTAAATACTGGCCATCTAAAGAGATCGTTCTGTTGGTATCCTGCCCATAAATACATAAATCTTGGGAAATTTTCTTCTGCTGAGGTGTGTATGCTGAACTTGATTGTTCGATCTCCAAATAGATTATTCATTGAACCTGCAAATACTTCAGCCAGATTGAACATTCTTTTGTATTTTATTATTTTTGCTTCTTTTAACCCCGTTATATCTTTTGTTAAAGTGATTGCGTCGTCAATGTAGCCCAATTGATCTACCAATCCATTATCGAGCGCTTGTTTTCCGGTATATATTCTGCCGTCTGCTAACTTTCTAATATCATCTATTTTCATATTTCTACCAACTGCAATAATATTTAAAAATCTTGTATACATTTCGTCTACAATGTCGTGCAAGACCTCTCTCTCATTGTCAGACATTTTCTTAAGAGGTGAACCGATACTCTTCATATCACCCGACTTTATAGAATTGTCTTCAATACCATATTTTTCCACAAGATTAGCAACATTGATAAGTGGCATGATTACTCCTATGCTTCCAGTAATTGTAGTGGGGTGAGAAATTATTTTGTCTGCGGCTGCCGAAATATAATAAGCACCTGATGCTGCAACATCCTGCATGCTGACGATTACCTTCTTATTTGTCTTTTCTTTAAATTCTAAGATTTTATTATAAATAATATCGCTTGCTGTTATTCCACCTCCAGGACTGTTAATTTCCAATATCACTGCTTTTATATCATTATCACTCTGTGCTTGCCTAAGTTGCCTTTTTACACTGTCAACGATACTTGGTGTTTCCTGGAAAAGTTTCTTTGAAGATTGGCTGGTAATAACACCATTTATTGGTATTACCAGTATTTTATCAGTACCAGTTCCTCCTATTACGGTTTCAGTAAGCTCTCTGGTACTTTCATCTTGGACTTGTGTTGTCAGGGTGCTTTTTACTACGAAGAGTCCCATCAATGAAAAGAATAAGACAATACAACAGAGAAAAAAGAATATTGCCAGTGAAGTTGAAATCCAAAAACCTACTCTGCTTTTTTTCTTATTGTCATCCATAACGCTATTTTTTACTCGGGTAATAAATGTATGATACGGACTTGCTTTGCCGACCATCTGCTAACGTGTTAAGATACATTTCTGTTTGCAGGTATCATGTAGTCATTAATTCGGAGCCCATGTATTTCCATTCTCCATAACTTTTTTTAGTGTACGGCAGATACTCTATCCCAATATGGGCGAGAACCTTTCCTACCATGAAATCTATCTGATCATCTATAGTTTTCGGTTGAGAATAGAACCCTGGCATGGCTGGTAAGATACAGGTTTGCGCCCTTGATAATTTCAACATATTCTCCAGGTGTATTGGCGTCAATGGAGTTTCACGAGGCATGACAATCAATTTCCTTCCCTCTTTCAAAGTAACACTCGCAGCACGTTGAATGAGGTTTGACGCAATACCATTTGCTATTGAACAGAGCGTGTTCATACTGCATGGCGCTATAATCATTGCTTTGGTATTTAATGTGCCGCTTGAGATGGATGCTGCAATATCTGATATATGGTGATAGGTGATACTGTGGTTTTCTTTTTCAATAAATTTGCTAATATCGAACTCATCCAGGTTTAAGGTGAGGTTTAATTCACTTTCAATAACTTGTATGGCCGCTTCTGACACACTTAAGTGAATAGAGTATGATTTATCACTCAACGCTCGCAAGAGACGCTGTCCATAAACTACGCCACTGGCTCCCGTAATGGCTACTATTATATTTTCCATTTAAAATAACATCCAACAAAATGCTTAAATCTTATAAATTGTTTTTATAGTTTTTTAAGGAATCCGTTTCTTACCTGGATATTATTGCAAATTTTAACATAAATTTCTAATCAATTACTCTCTTTAATAACTTTTATATACTGGCAACGAGAATGGTATTTTTGGATTATTGCCTAACTGGTTTGTGCACCGCGCTTTACATCGGTCTATTATGTGTAAACTTTTTGGATTACCAGGATATCATAGATGGCATGTGTATACACAGCAATCCCTAAACCTCTAAAAATAAAGATTGCAGATAAAACTATTCCGGCAACTAAACGGAACGAGAAACTGCTTATTGAGAAACTATCACCTGATGCTCCTGTATAATGCATGATAGAAAAAATGGATGCACAAATTAATATGCTGCAGAGGGAGCCTATTATCGGATTGATTCTTAGTGCTTTGATTATTATGAAGTAGAGGAGGCTTAACAATAGCATCCGAAAGAGTATTTCTTCATATATGCCTGCTCCTAATGAGATAATAACTCCCTTTATGAAGCTTTGTGCGTATGAGTTAGTAATATCAAATGGCAAATATCCATGTACAAAAAACAGTGTTACGTATCCAAGGAAAAACCCGTAAACCATACTTTCAAAAAGCATAGGAATAAAAATTCCACAGCTTAAACGTTTTTCCTTTTCAACGTAAAATATTGAACAGAAGGAGATGATGATAATTAAGGAATTGAATGCCAGGGAAGCGCTATCTCCAAAAATCTCAAAAGGTTTTTTTACTAAAACGTCGGCTGCATTTTTTGTTTCAGTTCCATAGAGGACTATGCCGATTTCATAAAAGGCTAAAAGCGGCAAAATGAAAAGAAAACTTTTCGATAAATTTCTAGAACGAGTCAGATAATCAATCATTTGAAAAAAAGGATTACAAGCAATCCAACAGGCCAACAGTAATAAGAGAATAGATGTAGTTTGCCGTTGTTGACTATTTTTATTAAAACGCGTAGGGAAATATAACCGGATACCGCAGCAACAACACTTCCGATTATGAGAAAGGAAAATTCTTCATTTTTAAGAGTTACGGCATCTTTTGCCATCATTGCCATGGCACCCAGTATTACCGGTATTACCAGTAGAAAGGAGAACCTCGCGGCCATTTCCCTGTCAATACCCCTGAACGTGGCAGTCGCGATTGTTGTGCCCGACCGTGATATGCCGGGGGTTATTGCAAGCCCCTGTACAGTACCAATTATCAAGGCGTCAAGAACCCCAATTTTTTTTCTATTACTATTTGTCCTTAAACCATATTTGGTAAACCAGAGTATCGTGCCGGTTACGATCAGCATATATCCGGCAACTTCAGGTTTATTGAAGAGATTTTCAAATGCGTTTCTAAAGGAAAATGCTATTACGACGGTGGGAATAGAGCCAATTATTATCAGGATAAAGATACGTGTATGGGGGTCGTTCTTAAAGATGTTAATAATATTTTCACCAGAGATCAGTTTTTTAAAGGAGAGGCAAACACTTGTGAAAATTGTAAATATGTCTTTGTAAAAAACCCCAAAAATGGCCAAAAGTGTGCTGAAATGTAGTGCTATTTCCCAAACAATACCCTGGGTTTCCATGTCAAGGAAACTCTCAAAGATTACAAGGTGGCCAGAACTACTAATAGGTAAAAATTCTGTTAAACCCTGTGTCAATCCCAGAATTATCGACTTTATTAACATATTTATTTGAGATATTATTAATATCTGTTAAATGAGGAGGGTGAAAGGGTGGAGAGTATATCAGTCACTGCTTTTAGTGTCAATAAGTTTTGCCAGAATTGTCCAAAATAGAAGTAAAATTAACATTATGTATATGGTAATAATAGGAATAATGAATAGGGATAAACTTTCTTATCAGTATTCGTTTGGTTCGCTTTATCCCATTTTAAAATAATGTTGACAAAGATGCCGCGTATGTTAGAATTTTCGAGGAGTTACCGACGTTTTTTGAGGGAAATATTGTGATGGTTCACATGGAATTATCAAGGATAATGATATCGGAGACAAGCGACCATCAGATAATTGTCCTTAAAGAAAAAGGTGGTCAAAGAAGTTTTCCGATAGTTATAGGTTTGCACGAGGCGTGGGCTATTGACAGAGCTGTAAAGGAAATTCCGACGCCAAGACCACTTACGCATGATTTACTGTCAAGTGTGATAGTACAGCTAAGCGACGGTGTAGATAGGATTGAAATAAGTGACTTGAAGAATAATACTTTTTACGCAAAAATAGTTATTAGAAAAAATGGTAGCGTTTTAGAGATAGATTCAAGACCAAGCGATGCAATTGCGTTGGCCATGCAGGGCAAGACACCGATATACGTTGCAAAGACGGTTCTCGAAGAAGTCTGCAAGTGGGACAACATGTGATTCATATAATATAGACGTTTGAAATTCGGGCTTCCACGATTTTGAGAGCTCGGTTTGCTAAGGGCGGTTTTTCAGGAGGGATGGCCGAGTGGACGAAGGCGGCAGTCTTGAAAACTGCAGTCCTGGAAACGGGACCGTGGGTTCGAATCCTACTCCCTCCGCCAAATCATAGATAAGTATTAATCATGAATATTTCTACAAAATTTATGTATAATGACGACTTATCTTCTGCAGGATGTAATGAAGTGTTTTAGACCATATCGTACGGAGAGGTGGCTGAGCGGCTTAAAGCGGTGGGTTGCTAACCCATTGGTCTGCTGATAGTGGAACCCCGGGTTCGAATCCCGGCCTCTCCGCCATTTGTGCATATCTGATTTATCATTACTGTGTGTTGCTTTTGTGATAAAGGCATTTTAAACGGAAAACTTCAGGGTTATTCATTTGGATGGCAGGGGTTGTTTCTCTAGTTTTAAGAGCCACTTTTTCAGTGAAATTCCTGAGGAAAACCCTCCAAGTTTTCCATCAGAACGTATTACGCGGTGACATGGTATTATCGGAGATACAGGGTTTTTCCCAACCGCGTTCCCTACTGCCCTGACCGCATTTACATTGCCTATTTCGCGGGCAATCCATTTATAGGTCTTGAGTTCTCCGTAAGGTATTTCACCTATTTTGCCCCAAACTTTTCTCTGGAATGGTGTCCCGGCGTTTAAATCTAGTATTGATTTGAAATTTATTTGATTACCATTGAAGTAATCAAGTAGCTCATTTATTACACTCTCCAGTTTTTTATCATCTCTGCTCACCTTTTTGCGTGCCATTTTTCTTAGAAGTGATTGAAATTCAGCCTCGGAGGTTTTTGAAAGATTAATTAAGCAGACACCATTGATGCTTCTTGCAATAAAGACAGGGCCGAATGGCGAGTCGAAGCAGGAGTAGTGGATTACGTCTTTCATCAGCTTTTATGACCAAGAGTCAGTCGAACTCCCTGTATAATACCAATTATTATAGAGGTTATAAAAAGGATGGTTAGTAACAGTGAGATAACATATGTGACCATTTTCCATGAGTTCTCTAATGCTTGATCCCACAATTTGTAACCCAGGAGTGATATGCCAAACAATTCAAGGAAAAATAAAACAGCTCCTAAGATAATAAAGCCCAGCACAACATACTTTATATCGCGTTTGTGTGGCGACATTGATACGGTAAAAATGACGGATGCAATCATGAATAAAATAGAGCTTATACTATGAAATCCCATCTTCCAGAATTCGTTAAGTGTCAGCCATATCATATCCAGAAAATTTTTTGCATAATCAAATACTAGTTTCAGAGAAAATACCATTTCATTTGGTAGTGATTCGCTCACTTGAATTGGATTTCCAAGGATGATAGAGATTATAATCAGAACAAAGGCACAGCCAAAGATAGGGGATGTTGCTATAAAAAAGTCAAAGAGATATGGTATCCTGGGCCTGTCGTACTGTAAACCATCACTATTCTCAAGTTTGAAAATATTAAGATCTTTTATGGTAGTGCCAGTAATCAGGCAGAGAAGGGCACGGCTTAATTTGTGTATTATCGCACCCGGGAAAAGAAACGATTTGACAATCTTTAAGTTTATGTACCTCGACCATAGCTTTTCAATTCCAAAGCTTGCGAACGTGATCACAATAAAGCCAAAAGCAAATGCTAAATATACCGTTTCAGGGCTCCCTGTATGTCGTGGATAAAGTTTATATAGTACGAAAAAAAGTAAAATCATTTTCTTGTTTCTACTTTTTGATGTGATATTGTCAGGCTGTCCGGCAGGTTAACAAACCTTTCAAAAGATGTCAATTATATAATATACCAAACCCGGTTTGGTTTTTTTAAAAACGAAACTATGGTTGCCGTTTTATCCATCTTGAATGGGTGCAAAATAATGATTATAACAGATTCTCTATTATTTTTTTTTCAGATCCAAATCTATTTAATTGACTTAACCCAAGCTGTTCTATTGCTACTTCTATAAAATTACTCTCAGGGTTATTACCTGTGTAATAAGCACCAGCTTCTATCAGGGCATCTTTTGGGACAAGGCCAATTATCTCACTTCCGATCGTCTCTATACCACACTCGATTGCCTGGGCCTTTATAGTTTCAAACACTTTGTGTATAGGGGTCTTTTTGTAATTAGTCAAGTTTAGGGAAACTTGTGTTATATTGTATTCATTTAGCTCAACTCCAATTGCCTTTACGTACTTCAGCATTCCAGGGATTCTTTTTTTCTTGCCTGCCTCATCAACTATTATAGAACCAGATTCTCTCACCTTTTTTGCTATTCTGTTAGCGATGCTTACATCTCTGGTATTGAGATTTACGTTATAGGCAATCAGGAAGAATCGTGATCCAATCACTGTCGCACCGGAATTTCTGACCCTTTCATTGTATTCTGTGGGTCCGTAGTCAGGGATCCAATCTTTCAGTTTTTGTTCCAGTCCTTCATACTCACCTTTTCTAATGTTTTCAAGGTGCCTTCTCTCTATCGACATTGCAGAATCTTCATATAAATACACAGGAATGCCCAGTTTTTCACCTACGTCTTTCCCCAGCTCGTTTGATAATTCTACACACTCATCTTTTGTTGTATTGGCGACAGGTATTATTGGGCAGACATCCGTCGCTCCAATCCTTGGATGTTCTCCTTTTTGTCGTGACATATCTATTAGTTCAGATGCAGTAGATATTGCATTAAATGCCGCTTCTTTTACACAGAGTGGTTCTCCGGCAAAGGTAATTACCGTCCGATTGTAGTCCCTGTCAGCTTCGACATTCAAGAGTTTAACGTTTTGGATTGATTGTACAGATGATGCAATTTTGTCTATAATGTCAGCATTCCGTCCTTCGCTGAAGTTTGGTACGCATTCGATAATTTTATTATTTGTATTGATCATTTTATTTAAACAGGATCATATCCTGACCCTCCAAAAGGATTGCATCTTATGACTCTCCAGATTCCCTTCAATAATCCTACAATAATACCTCTTTTTTCAATTGCCTCTACCGCATATTGTGAACATGTTGGGTAGAAGCGGCACGACGGGTGTGAGATTGGTGATAGGATTATTTGATACACTCGTATCAATTTAACAATTAAATATTTCATTTTTTTAATTTACCGTTAATCTGAATCAGGATTGTTTTGAACTTTTCTTCTATTGCCCTTAGCGTGAGTTCGGTTAGCCCTGGTCTTGGAATTACGACAATGTCTGCACCTTCGCTCAGCAAACTTTTATTCAATCGATATGCTTCTCTAAGGATTCGTTTAAATCTATTACGCCTGGGTGCATTACCAAATTTTTTCCCTACTACCAAGCCCAGCCGGGAGACAGAGTCCGCATTCGGCCACGCATATACCTTTAACTGATCGTTACCGTATCTCTCACCATTGTCAAAGACTTGTTGGAATTCTTTTCGTTTTAGCAAGCGCTCTCTTTTTGAAAAACCTTGATCCATCCGTACAATACTAATAGTTTTAAATTATATATACAAGTAGAAATGCGACCCTCTCATTACTAACAGTTTCATTTTGCATTTTAGCTTGACAGTATGTCCTTTACTGATAAAATGTCTTTTTAAGTTTAACGCTCTAATTATCTCATCAAATCTCCAAAACTCATCATAATTTAAGACAACGGCATACTATATAAGATATTGTTGTGCTTGTTGTTAGAGGAAAACCATTGGAAGCTCTTGAACAAACCAGAATTGAAAAGTTAAATAAGCTCAGAGAAAAGGGAGTTGATCCTTATGGTGCAAGTTACAAAGATGCCACACCTTTGAACGAGGTTGTAGAGAATTACTCGGAAGAAGAAGAGGGAAAGAAGGTGAAATGCGCTGGCAGGATCATGACCATGAGGCGACAAGGTAAGGCTTCATTCCTTCACATAAAGGACTGGACCGGCAAACTTCAGGTTTATGTGAAGATGAATACTGTGGGTGAAGAAAAATATGAAATCTTTCGCATGCTGGATCTGGGAGATATAATCGGCGTAGAAGGTGGAGTGCTTAAGACCAGAACCGGTGAAATAACCGTCTTTGCTGACGACATTACAGTACTTTCCAAAGCCCTGCTTCCGCCACCAGAGAAATGGCATGGTTTAAAAGATGTTGAAATTAGATATAGGCAACGTTACATTGATCTCTCGTCAAATGATGATGTGATGGGCCTTTTTTTGAAGAGATCTAGCATTATAAAGTCAATCAGGAATTTTCTTGATGACAGAAAATTTGTTGAAGTTGAAACTCCTATGATGCAACCCATCCCTGGTGGTGCGGTGGCAAAGCCATTTATCACTCATCATAACGTCTTGGACATGGAACTGTTTTTGCGAATTGCACCAGAATTATACTTAAAGAGATTGCTTGTCGGAGGTATGGAAAGAGTTTACGAAATCAACCGTAATTTTCGGAATGAAGGTCTCTCGACACGGCATAATCCTGAGTTTACAATGATGGAGCTCTATCAGGCATATAGCGACTATAACGGGATGATGGAACTTACTGAAAGTCTCATTTCCGGCCTGGCGCAAAATCTGTATGGCACTTTTGAGATTCCTTACGGAGAACGAATGTTAGATTTGTCTCCTCCATGGCAGAGGTGTACTTTTTCCGGACTATTGTCCAAATATGCTTCAGTTGATTTAGATGATGAAGACGGGTTGAAAGCGAAAGGCAAAGAGTTAGGTATGGATGTTGAGGGCGTTCACAAGGATATTATTGCCGAACATATTTTTGGAGAACTTGTTGAAAAAGAGTTGTGGAACCCAACATTTGTAATTGACTACCCGGTCAGTATCTGTCCGCTAACAAAGTCCTGCGAAGATAATCCTCATCTTGCACAGAGATTTGAAATGTACATTGCAACAATGGAACTTGCCAATTCATATTCAGAACTCAATGAACCGTTAGAACAAAGCAAGCGATTTCATGAGCAGGTAACTGATGGTAATACTGATGGAAAGATAGACGAAGATTTTCTAAAGGCTCTGAAATACGGAATGCCGCCTGCCGGTGGTCTGGGAATCGGGATTGACAGACTGGTAATGATATTGACAAATAGCGCTTCAATTAGAGATGTAATTTTGTTTCCATTGTTACGACATCAAGCATGATAGAGCATGGCGGATCTCCCCGCCGATATTTAATATCCAATACGTTAAATTATTTGTAAAAATTTCAAGACATGATAGAAGAGATTGCCAACGGTTACCTGTGTGCGAACGGAATTAGTAAGGAATATAAGATCGGTAAAACGTCTATCCGTGTACTTGATGAGGTTAATCTGGATGTAAAAAAAGGCGAGATATTAATTATTCTGGGTGCTTCAGGTGCAGGCAAAAGTTCACTCCTTCACATCCTGGGCATATTGGATTCACCAACTTTTGGCCATGTAAGTTTTAAGGGCGAAAATTTAAGTATTATTGGGCAGCGGAAATTAGCCGAAAAGCGTAACAGGATATTCGGATTTGTATTTCAGTTTTATCACCTTTTACCGGACTTTAATGCATTGGAAAATGTTCTGATGCCTCGCCTGATCGGCAGAAGGTTTTTTAAGACAGTATCTAAAAAAGACCAAACAGAAAAAGCAATACAGCTTTTAGAACGTGTAGGTCTTGGTAACAGAATAAATCATAGACCTAACGAACTCTCGGGTGGAGAGAAGCAGAGAGTGGCAATTGTCAGGGCTTTGATGAATGATCCTGAGATATTGTTGTGTGATGAGCCTACTGGTAATCTTGATACAAAGTCAGGAAAAGAGATCCATAAATTAATCTGGGACTTGAATGAAAAGACAAAGCAGACCGTGGTAATCGTTACTCACGATGAACGATTTGCAGAATCGGCAGGTCGTGTGATCAGGATGGCAGATGGTAAGATTCTTAATTATTCCAGTAATTAAAAGGAGAGTTATAGTAGATGGAACCTAAGGTATATATAAACGGAAAGTTATACCCAAAAAATGAAGCGAAGGTTTCTGTCTTTGACCATGGATTGTTGTATGGTGATGGTGTCTTTGAGGGGATTAGATGTTATAATGGTGTTGTTTTCAAGTTAGAAGAACATGTTGGCAGACTTTACGAATCAGCAGAAGCAATCGCCCTGGAAATAATGTTGACCAAGGATGAACTTAGAAATGCCATTTTGGATACACTAAAGGCCAACAATTTAAGAGACTCTTATATTAGACTAATAGTAACCAGGGGGGTAGGAAAACTTGGCCTTGATCCTTTTAATTGTGGGGAGTCGCAACTCATAATTATAACTGATTCTATCCAGCTCTATTCTAAGGAGTTATATGATAAAGGTCTTGATACAATTATAGTCCGGACAATTCGTAATCATCCTGATGCACTCAACCCTACGGTAAAATCTATGAATTATCTTAACAACATTTTGGCAAAGATCGAGTGTATTAAGGCTGGTGCTGCCGAAGGTATCATGTTAAATAAAGATGGTTATGTGGCAGAGTGTACCGGAGATAATATCTTTATAGTAAAAGATAATGAAGTCTTTACGCCACCCGCTTCAGCAGGAATTCTGATAGGAATAACAAGGAACGTAGTTATTGAATTGGCGGAAGAAGCGGGCATAACGGTAAAAGAAGAGCAGATGACACCGGATGACTTGTTTAATGCTGATGAATGCTTCCTAACTGGGACTGCTGCAGAAATCATCCCGGTAGCCAATATAGACGGAAGAAAAATTGCAACAGGAAAACCCGGTAAAATTACTCTTCTGCTGTTAGGAAAATATCAGGAACTGACTACTTCACATCCTTCTACTTAGATACACTTTCTTGATTCTTTATAAACAACGTTTCATAAAGAATCATACCAACTCCCACACATATGAGAGAATCTGCAACATTAAATGTCGGCCAATGGTAACCCATGCCTAAATGGACATCGATAAAATCTCTAACATGGTGATGAAAGATCCTGTCCCATAAATTTCCTATAGCGCCTGAGAGTATCATGCCAAAAGCAATATCGTAAAACAATCCTGTTTTGTCCAAACTTTTATAAAACCACAGAATTGCAACTATAGCGGCTATACAAAAAAAAATGAGGATATTGTTTCTGCCTTGGGCAAGACCCCAAACAACGCCCTCATTTCTACTGCAAACAAATCCTATAAACCCTTTTACGATTACAAACCTTCCGGTACCATCAAACTTTGCGAATACCATCCACTTAGAGATGAGATCAAGAAGAATACCACAAAAAGTAACAATCAAAAAGAGTGTAGTATTTCTCGAAACCTTGTTATTAGCCAGTTTCTTCGTCTCCCTCCTCCTCTTCCAGCCTTTGGCATTCAATGCAGTTGCTTACATAAGGCAATGCCGTAAGACGCACTTTGGAAATTTTCTTACCACACTCCTCACAAGAGCCATAAGTTTTTTCTCCTATCCTCTCCAACGCATTATCTATGGCTTTTAATTCTTCTTCGCCATTTTGAATCAACCCGATGGTCAAGTCGCGATCATAATTATCAGTGCCCACATCGGCCATGTGTATAGGGACATTTGATAGATCTCCAGATGCATCTTGTCTGGATTTTCCTAATGCTTCGTCTTCCATAAAGGTTACGTTGTTAACCAGTTTTTTCCTGAGATCTAATAGTATTCTTTTGTATTGTGCTAGTTCTGCTACTTTCAATTTGTACCTCCCTTTACCTGTGTAAGTAACTAAAAACACGTATTATGTTACCATACTTCTTTACTCCATAAAAGAGTATAGTGTCTAAATTTCGGATTGAATATAACCAATAAGAAAATAAAGTCAAGGTATTTTTAGCACTCTGAAGTTACCACGATTTTACTATCTTAGTGTATAATAAAAAACAGACTTGATTATTTTTACAATATGTTGTATTACGTGTACAGACTTGAAAAACGAAGCTTTAACTTGCACATATTTTTTATAATGGCAGAGTAACGGTTATGTTATTCTGCCATATTGAGTTAGAAGGAAAGTTTTTATAATTTTAGAAAATATGCATAAAAAAACGCACGAAATCATACTTGTTATAGACTTTGGTTCGCAGTATTCTCATCTCATTGCAAGAAGAATCAGGGAACAAAACGTCTACAGTAAAATCGTATCACATAAAATAACACCTGAAGAGATCAAACAACAGAATCCTAAGGGTATAATTTTGAGTGGCGGGCCTGCCAGTGTTTATGCTTCAGCCGCTCCACGATGTGATGACAACATCCTTTTTATGGGTATTCCAACTTTAGGGATATGTTACGGTTTTCAATTGGGTAGCCAGATACTAGGCGCTGAAATAAAATCATCGGAAAATAGAGAGTACGGAAACACCAAATGTACCATCAAAGATCATACATCTCTTTTCGCTTCGCTGGACGAGTCTATAGATGTCTGGATGAGTCATGGTGATCAAGCAATGGGGCTTCCTGATGATTTCCAATCACTTGCATATACAGATAATTGTCCATATGCTGCAGCAAGACATAAAAAAAGAGATTTCTATGGAGTCCAATTCCATCCTGAAGTTACACACACTCCGTCTGGTAGTAAAATCCTGAATAATTTCCTTTTTAAGATCTGCGGTTGTTCCGGCGACTGGGAGATGAGCTCCTATATAAAGAGCGCAGTAGAAAAGATACAAGAGCAGGTAGGAAAAGAGAAGGTCATCTGTGGCTTATCAGGAGGCGTTGATTCTGCCGTTGCTGCCGCACTTATATACAATGCGATAGGCAGTAACCTTTCATGTGTTTTCGTAGACAACGGGTTGCTCAGGATGAATGAATCCGAGGGTGTGATAGAGACCTTTAAGAAAAACTTCAAGGTAGATTTGCATTTCGTTGATGCAAGGGAGAGGTTTTTAGATAAATTATCAGGTGTAACCGATCCGGAGCAAAAGCGAAAGATTATCGGCCATGAATTTATCGATGTGTTTAAGGATGAAGCAGATAAAATTGCTGATATTAAGTACCTGGCCCAGGGCACACTGTACCCGGATATTATAGAAAGCGTTTCTGTGCATGGGGGCCCGGCCGTTACTATTAAAAGCCATCACAATGTTGGAGCGCTGCCTGCGGAACTGGGATTTGAACTTGTCGAACCTCTCAAAGATCTTTTTAAAGATGAGGTACGAAAAATGGGTGCTGAGCTTGGGCTACCGGATGATATTTTGTGGAGACATCCTTTCCCCGGCCCCGGCCTTGCCATAAGAATAATTGGAGATATCACAGACGCTAGATTGAAGACCCTCAGATATGCGGATGAGATAATGATACAGGAGATAAAATCTGCAGGTCTTTATGGGAAGATAGCACAGGCGTTTGCCGTCTTCTTGCCGGTGAGTACCGTTGGTGTTATGGGAGATGAGAGAAGCTACGAGAACGTCATTGCCCTCAGGGCCGTTGAATCAACCGACTTTATGACGGCAGATTGGGTAAAAATACCATACGAAGTACTGGCCCGTATTTCAAGCCGTATAATTAATGAAGTCAGAGGTGTTAACCGTGTCGTTTACGACATCAGCTCAAAACCACCAAGTACTATTGAGTGGGAGTGATTTTGATTGTTAGAGCTACCATGGCTTGTGACTTAGGCCACTCTTTAGGAATTTTTATGGTTTGCACTAATGCGGAGTTAATCAATCTTAAATCAAGTGCTTATAGGCACTCATAAGCTGCTGAGTAATCTTTCCAGGTGTTCTTCTTCCTATCTTAGAATCTTCTATCTTTGAAACCGGCATTATTTCCATCAGTGAATTAGTAATAAATACTTCATCTGCTCTAAGCATAGTTTCTACCGTGAAATGTTCTTCATTAACAGGAATACTACTGTCATTGCAAATATCAAGAACCGTTCTCCTTGTGATCCCCGGCAGAATATTTGTATCAAGTGAAGGGGTAATAACACTCTCACCACTTACCATGAAAATATTGCTAACTATGCATTCAGCTACATATCCATCTGTATTGAGGATAATTGCCTCATCGGCAGACTTTTTATTTGCTTCTTCTTTCAACAAAATACTTGTAAGCAGGTTTGTTGATTTGTGGCAGTGAATAGGGTTTGTTGTGCTCCTCCTGTAATTTGAAACAACAAGGTACATTCCATTCTCATAAAGTTTTCTATCATATGGCGTATATGGTTTGACATGGATCAGGATAGTCGGGTTGATGTTGTCATTCATTTGAAGCGCACTGCCGCCTTCTCCCCTGGAAAGCGTTATCCTAATATACGCGTTCCTGTTATTATTCTTGTCAATTAATTCCTCTATTATTTTGCTTATTTCCGTGTTTGTATATTTGAAGGAAATTTTGAGCCATTTTGCAGACTGACGCATTCGTTCAATATGTTCGGTAAGTTTAAAAGATACTCCATCGTAAGAGCGAAAGGTCTCAAAGATACTGTCACCATAAAGAAACCCTCGATCACCAGATGAAATGCCTGCATCTGTATCCGGAATTATTTTGTTATTTAAAAATATAAATTTAGTCATAATATTAAATATGGAGTGCATTTCTTCCTGTTAATCCTGTCAAAACTGAAATTATAGAAGCGCTATTCAAGCGTCTCTATCAATGCTCTGGCTTTATGCAGCGTTTCTTGGTATTCGTCTTCCGGGTTGGAATCAGCAACTATTCCACCGCCAACTTGAAAAAAGATGTGATCATCTTTTACTAAAAATGTTCTTATCGCAATGTTTAAATCTATATTTCCATTAAAACTTAAATACCCCATTGCGCCGGTATATACACTGCGGTTGGTGGGTTCTAGTTCATCAATAATCTGCATGGCCCTTACCTTAGGAGCACCGGTTATTGAACCACCTGGAAATGTGGCTTTTAGCAAGTCTATGGCGTCATACCGTGAATGTAGCTCTCCTTCTACTGTCGCAACAAGGTGATACACCGTAGGATGTGCCTCCAGCTTTTTTTTCTCCGTTACCTTCACTGTATTATAATTGCACACACGTCCAAGATCGTTTCGTTCGAGATCAACGATCATTGCCAATTCTGCATCATCCTTCTTGCTTGAGATCAACTCTTCTTGCATCTTTTGATTTGTGTCTTCATCTCTGCCTCTGGGTCGAGTGCCTTTGATTGGCATTGTTTGTATTTTTCGTACCGGGCCCTCACTCTGTTTGCCGGTACTGTCCCGTACCTTTTGTAGCGATAGGAACCTTTCCGGAGACGAACTGACCACGTATTTGTTATCAAATCTCAAGTAGCCTGAGAATGGAGCAGGATTTATTTTCCTCAATCTTTTATATATTTCGTAAGGTGAAGTCTCTATCTGTGTTTGAAAACGCTGTGAAAGATTAACCTGGTAAATATCACCTGCGTTGATATATTGCTTTGCGCGTTCTACAGCCCTTAAGTAGTTCTCTTTTGAAAAGTTACTTATTATCTTTCGTTTTATTCTATTCCCCTTAAACCTTGTCCCTTCCTCACAAGGTATATTCGACCCATTACGAATCATCTTTAACACGTGGTCAACCCTTTTCGCTGTACTTTTATGAGAATTCTGATTAATATTCACGGATAATAAAAAACATCTATTCTCAAGATGATCAACGGCAATAATTGTATCATAAAAACTGAAACACATTTCCGGGAATTCAATGTCATCTATTGTTGTATCAGGGAGTTTTTCTATGAAATGACATAGGTCGTAGGCGAAGTATCCAACAGCTCCACACGTAAACGGGACAGCTTCAAAGTCATTGTCCAGACGGAAGCTGTTTAACAGGTATCGCAACTCATCAAATGGATTTCCGGTTTTTCTCGTAATACTTTTGCTACTTTGAGTTAATATGTTGCTGCCTTTTGACATAACAGTAAGAAAGGGGTCGTATCCTATGAATGAGTACCTTCCTGTACTTTCGTTGTTAGCAGCGCTATCAAGGAAAAAGTTTTTTGAATGGGCCTGGGTATAATGAAATATCTTCAACAAGTCAATACCTGGATCCAGCTCCTTGATTATTAATTTTTTATCAGTTCTATTTACTTTGTTTGCCATAAAATTTCTAGAAAGATATACTACAGGGCAACGCTAAACTTTGCATAATATATAGAACGATATGTTATGTGATACAAAAACTTCAAGTCAAGCTTTTTTCGAATTTATTAAGTAATTATTCATATATAAAAGACCATGCTTATCAGGCTTATTTTATTGTTTACGGTCATCCCTTTAATAGAACTATATCTTTTGATAGAGGTTGGAAGATATTTGGGGCCTTTTCCGACGATAATGATTGTGCTTATAACCGGCATAATAGGCGGTTTACTGGCCAGAAGTCAGGGTCTAAGCGTCCAAAGACAGATAAGAGTAGATTTGCAAAATGGAATTATCCCAACAGACAGCCTTATTGATGGCCTCTTTATTTTGATTGCCGGTGCACTGTTAATCACACCGGGGATGATAACAGATATATCCGGGTTTGTCTTAATGGCCCCATTTTTTAGAGGCTGGTTGAAAAAGTGGCTGAAGGAGGTTTTGAAACGGAAGTTTCAATCTGGTCAATTTCGACATTATTCTAACAGGCAATCAACAAATTGGAAAGAGGAAGATGGTTTTTAATTACAGATGTACCGCTTCAGTTTTCTCTTAAACTGAGTTGGTTTGTGGTTCTTCGTCAGTTGGCATTTTTTCCTGTTCAAACTCGGCGCCAACTGAGGAAAAAAATCTTTTCTTGACTGCATCAGACGTTACTCTTAAAAGTGAGGTTCTATCATTTGCGTCGCCAAGTATTCCAAGATTGATTGCTCCGGCTGCCATCGTTGCATGACCACCTGAGTTCAATTCACCAAATGCGCTTTGTAGAATAAGCCCCAGGTTTACTCTTGAATCCCGGCTTCTTGCAGATAGCTGAACCTTATCGTCGTTTATCCCAAAGACAAGAACTGTGTATACGCCTTCTAACTGTAACATCATTTCTGCCGCTTGTGGCAAGGCGTCCCTGTCGTTAATAAATTCAACAAATGATGCAAGGTATGAACCCCTGATTTCTTTGTTTCTAATTGCTCTCCCAATAATATCCAGAGTTTCTAAGCCCATGGGGGGGTACTCAAGCTGGCTCATAATATTGTTATCCACCAATGGTGAAAGATATGATGCCGCATTTAAATCATCCGGAGTAGTATTTCTGGTAAACTCTTTTGTGTCAGTGCGAATTCCATACAATAAAGCCGTAGCAAGGGGCACGTCCGGTTTCAGGTCTAACTGACGAAGGTATTTAGTCATGATCGTTGCGGTTGCACCTATGTTGGCTTGAATATCAACGAAATCACCCTTGACCGAACTGATATCCACCTGATGGTGATCAAATATTAAATTAGGTGTAACCTCTTCAGGCAATACATTGTTTCTTGAAGGAATAGATGCCTCTATTAGCGCAATCAAACCTGAAGATCGTACTACGTCCATGGCGGCATCTTTTGTCTTTATATTTATCAAATCCATATTTAACAAATTAATTAATGCTTTGTTTTTCTGATGACTGATATTGCCACCATAATAGAGCTTGCTTTCTACATCACAGAACTTGCATATGTATTTTAAGGTAAGCCCTGAAGCTATAGCGTCAGGGTCAGGATTGTCCTGTAGGAAGATTGCCAATTCTTTGCCATTTGATTCTTTGATCTTGTTAACTAATGAGAAGGCAGAATGATCCATTTCGACAGTTTTGAAAGTGGATAATATAGCTTTAGCCAGAACATTTCCCGCCTGTAAAGTCTCATCAGCACCATTTGATTTTAGTGCTTCTGCCTCTTCGCTATTAGATGCCTTGACGATGATAAAATTGCTTAGCTTTTTTTCTTTTATTCTTTTTACCAGTGACAGATTTGCACTTAAATTTCCGGTGAGGATTGCAAAAATATTAGAATTTTCGCAGTACTGAGAGTCTAAATCAAAGGATTCCATGTCAGATACCATTACATTAATTTGCTGTTCTCTCCATGGATATAAGGTGCTCTCGTCCTTGTCAACAATTAGCATCTCCTTACCGGACTTGTGTAATGCATCAACAACTGCATTCCCCGTTACACCACATCCAAAAATAATGTACATAAAATCGTCTCCGACTATGGATTACATAATAAATTGATAAAAAAACGGCAACTTCATAATAAAACTACGTAAACATATTTCTCGTGCGCAGGCTGGTAAACCTTGTCTACTTCTCCAGCCTCTTTGAAGTATGTTAAAAACAGCCATACGTTACGCTAATTTGTTATTCTGGTGACTGGAAAAAAATGACTTGAGCTATATGTAAAACATTTTTACGTGTATGTTTTTTAGTAAGAAGTCTAACTGGAAAGAAATGTGTAGCTAATAACCGCCGAATTATACTTTTGATTGATAAGGCTGTCAATATTAAAAAAACTGAAGGTTGCAGGCTTTACAATTTAATAAGGCTTATGCGATAATCTACGACGGTTGCTTAATATATTTTCTTACATTATTATTCAATAATTATATTAAAGTTATGAGTATTCTGGAAATAGTTTCAAAGGTAAATATGACGGAGGAGACATGGAACGAGTCTCTGGAATGCCATAGTATAATTCCGGATAAGTTTGACGGAATTACTTACTATAGGGTAGTGAAAAAAGTAGAACAGTTAAAAAAGGGAGCAGTAGTAACTGACTCAGGAATAATCTATGACTTTCCACGAATAGCAAGAATTCTGCACCTGGAGAATGGTATCAAGCTGGCTTTTAATAATCCGTTTTATGTAGAGGAGAAGATAGACGGCTATAATGTGAGAATTGCAAAGATTCAGGATCAAGTGCTTGCCTTTACCAGGGGAAGCTATGTTTGTCCGTTCAGTACAGATAGATTGGTAGATTTTTTTGACTCTGATAGTTTTTTTAAAGAGAATCCGGATTTGATAGTATGTGGTGAAATTGCCGGGCCTGAGAACCCATACAATGGGGAATCACCTCCTTATGTGACAGAGGACATTAGTTTTTTTGCATTTGACATAAAGACTAAAAATAGCGACCAGCAAATTTCCATAGAAAAAAGATATAAGCTGTTTGATGAATACCAAATTCCATCCGTTACACGGTTTGGCAGATATACTTCTTCTGACATTAAGGATCTAAAGAAACAGATTCAAGGACTGGATGAAAAAGGTTGTGAGGGACTTGTGTTTAAACCAACAGATCCAACAGAGAAAACGGTAAAATATGTTACGGTGGGATCGTGCCTGAGAGATATGAAAATAACTTCTTCGCTAATGATAGAATATCAAGCAGAATTTTTTACGCACAGAATGCTAAGATCACTTTTTTATCTTCTGGAGCATCGTTCTAATTTAGATGATACATTTCTTAAAAAAACAGGAGAAGCCTTACTGCAGCCTCTTTTTGAAAGTGTGAAGAAGGTGGCCGGTGGAGAAGTCATAACTGAAAGATTTAAAGTAAGATTCAATAAAGAGCAGAACATCAAGAAACTATTTGAACATTTTCATAAATGTAAAGTAGATGCTAATCTGATCCATCAGGAAAAAGTTGGACAATACTGGCATGTAGAATTTGTCAGGAGATGTTTTCCTTCATACGAAGTGATTAAAAAACACTGGGACGGCCATTCACATTTTGATTAGACTGTTTATGATCCCACGAAGATTGCGTGATTCGACATAACGAATTCCCAGCTTATCAGCCCAGGTCATTATCCCTTTATCAGCAGTAACCAGTATACCGTCCAATTCCCTTGCAAGCAATATTAAGTCGACGTCCTCCTTGCTGTCAATGATTCCTTCTCTTAATGCAGAACGGTATTTCCTCCTGAGGTTTGTTATTGTGTCCGGTTCGTTGTCCGTTACTACTTCCCTCACTGCCTGTTCTGCAACCCTTAAACCCTTATCTATTCTATGGCGCACATCCTCTATTAACTCATAAAGAAGGAAAGCGGGAACATTCATTTCATACTTCTTTGGCGGCTTCTGGAAAATTTTAATCTGAAGATCCTTTGGTATCTTGTCAATATCTACAAAATCCATGAGCTCTTCATAGATCGAAGGAGGCATGTTGAAATTAGGGTTTTTCAGTTTAGTTATCAGTTTCAAGAAATTTTTTAGAGCGGTGGTTGGCGTTCTTCCAAATATAACATATACATCGGGATTAGTAAAAATGCTTGTGTCTAAAACGAAGCATTCTTCTTTCAGGCCCCTTGTGTTTTTGTTTTTTTTCATCTTAAATGAAGAGTCTTTAACCCATATTATATTCAGGTTATGAGTATAATTATTAAGCAGTCCTGATGCAAGTAAAACCTGTCTGCTTAAAAACTTATCGCTTGACAAAATTTATCGCTGCCTTGACACTGTTTACTGTAGTGTTATAATCAAGGCATAGTTCATTTTATGACCTACGTGAAAAGATGAAGATCATAGCCCTCATAGTAATCGTGATTATTATATCATGCGTATATTACAGTTTCCGTCCTTTTATAATTAATGGAGATATTTCGATTGTAAATGGCAAGAAAGCAAAGCCTACAGAAGAAGACTCTGCTCTACAGAGAAAGATGATGGTTGAGCAGCAAATAGCGGCGCGAGGCGTAAAAAATAGAAAAGTGCTTGATGCAATGAATAGTGTACCCAGGCACCTGTTTGTTCCGGTAGGATATAGGGAAGGTAGTTACTTTGACCAGCCATTACCAATAGGATTAGGGCAAACAATATCCCAGCCATATATAGTGGCGCTGATGACTGAAATGCTGGATGTAGATAAAGATGATATTGTCTTGGAAGTAGGAACAGGTTCTGGCTACCAGGCGGCTGTTTTATCTTCTATCGTTAAGGAATTATATACGATAGAAATAGTTGAAGAGTTAGGATTTCAGGCAAGTCGACTGTTAAAAAACCTTGGATACGATAATGTGAAAGTGAGGATATCAGATGGCGGACTCGGCTGGCCTGAAAAAGCCCCATTCGATGCCATAATGGTTACCGCTGCCGCACCGAAGATCCCTGGGCCCTTAATAAAACAACTCAAGCCGGGTGGCAGGATGGTCATTCCTGTTGATAATAACTTTTATAGCCAAGATCTGCTGATTGTGGAAAAAGATTTTGCTGGAAACATCAAAACGAAAAAAACTATTCCTGTGCGATTTGTACCTCTTGTTGAAGAAGAGAAGATTGCGGAATAATGTATTTAATTTCTGTGGAGATATTTTACTTTTATTTAGATTATATTTCACTAAAATCAATGTTCTGAATAGCGGAGGACAGGACATGATTAAAACCTACTAACAGATATATAATGGAATACAGGCAACTTGGAAAAAGTGATTTAAACGTTTCCACTATTGGTTACGGTGCATGGGGAATAGGGGGTGGGCCATTCTGGAAGACAGAAGGAGAAGAAAACTCTATTCGTTCCATTAAAAAGGCAATTGATCTGGGCATAAACTTTTATGATACTGCTCCGGTGTACGGCTTTGGGTATTCCGAAGAGTTATTAGGTAAGGCCCTGCAATCAAAACGCAAAGACGTTATAATCGCGACAAAATGCGGAATGGTATGGCAAGAAGAGAAGTTGAAATCTATAGAGAAGAGGGCTACCAGGGGATCCATTATAAAAGAAATAGACCTGAGTTTGAAAAGACTACGTACAGATTATATCGACTTATATCAGGTGCACTGGCCGGACGAAAACACTCCTATTGAAGAGACGATGAATGCCCTCCTACAGGTACAGGAGGAAGGAAAGATTCGATACATAGGAGTGAGTAATTATTCAGTTGATCAAATGAAGGAAAGTCTTAAATATGGCCAGATAGTTTCTCTTCAACCGATGTACAGTATGCTGGAAAGAGACATAGAGCAAGACAGATTGCCATATTGTATAGATAATAATATAGGCATAATCTGTTACAGCCCACTTGCATCTGGAGTGTTGACGGGTAAATACGATGAAAACACCAGGTTTAAGGATTGGCGAGGACAGGGCATTCTTGGGAATTTTACTGGAGAGGTATTTGTTTCTCACATTAAAAAAGTCAAACAAATTACAAAAATTGCGCAGAAATATGATAAGACACTGGCCCAGCTAGCCATTAATTGGTTACTCCATCAACAAGGAGTGACTACGGCAATCGTCGGGGTAAAAACCCCTGACCAGGTTGAACAAAATATGGGTGCTGTAGGCTGGGAGATTTCGAATAGTGATTTGGAAGAAATATCAGATATTTTAGAAGAAAGGTGTTGCTAATATTCTGATCATTGAAGATGATATTTTAACTTTTTTTTAAGGAGTAATAAGATGTTTAAGCTAATAAAATTGAGTAGTATTATGTGCGCTGCTGTAATGTTTACTTTTGCTCTCTCTTTTTCTGTTTTACAGGCATGTGCAGTGATTCCTAAAAAACCATGCTGTGAGGAAGCAGGTAAATATGACACCTCTGAATATAAGGAAGCCAGGGTGATACAGGTTTCTTGTACTGTTTGCGAAGATGTAGACAAGCATCCGAAGACCAAAGATGTAACATTAAATGTTAATGGTATGACATGTGGTGGTTGCGAGAGCAAGGTCAAAAACGTTTTGTCCGCATGTAAAGGTGTCAGTGATGTAAAAGTAAGCCATAAGGAAGGTAAGGCGGAATTGCATCTGGAGGATGGTAAGGCTAGCGTTGATGATCTCATAAAAGCAGTAAAAAATCTTGGATATAATGTTACTCTTCAAAATTAGTTGACATTCTGTAGTATTCTGTTTTAATTTTTATGTAGTTTCAAAAAACGAACTGATAAGACGGATATTTTAAAGGGGAACTCGAAGTGATAGAGATTGATTTCGTTGAGTTAAATAAATATAAAATCCTGGAAGATAATGACTACACAAAAGATGAGAGGGATTTCTATATAAGTAAAATAGATAAAAGGGTATTTAGTTTTGGGCGTATTGAAAATGAGAGTATTGCCTGGTTAGAGCAGGAAGTCAAGCAACCCAATACCTCCGGTGAATGGGAATTCTTTTGTAACGTCTATCCGAGTGAAGGTCTTCGATCGGACATTATATCTCCGTACTTGTAACGTATATATCTAAAAAAGCAAGAAAACAGGTTCAGCCTCTCATCAAATACTCCTCTATTTTTCGTAAGGCAGAATTCTCTTTGTTTGCTGAGATATGAGTGACATTTTTACCCAAGGCACCCCATTTATTTGGATCTGTCGTTTTATAGAGAGCTATTGTTTGTGTACCTACAAACCCTGCAAGGTGACTTACCCCGGAATCATTTCCAATATAAAGCGACGCATGCGATAACAAATCAGCTAACGCTTTTACGTCTTTTGGGCGCTCTATCCACTCTCCGGCAAAATCTTCTCTGTTCATTTTCTCTTCTTCAACTGGCCCGAAAATAAACCCTACTTTAGGATAACCTGATTGTCTCAATAAGTTAGCCAAATTTTGATAAAAGAGTGGATTATAATTTTTTTTGAAACTTCCGCTTCCAGGATGAATCAGTGCATATTGTCCTTCCGTTATCCTGGCATGACAATAATCAGAAAGATCATGAGGAATAGTTATAGTAAAATGTGATTGTATGACTGAACAGTAATATTGTGCCAGGTGTATCTGCTCTTGTGGAAAGGGTGGTATGCAGGCAACCGGCAATGAAGCCGATCGCCTTAACATATCTACTATTTTCTGTCCGTTTGTCAGCCAAAGAACAGCTCCTTGCGGACAACCAATCTCTTCAGGAATACGCCTTCCACAAAAGAAATCAAGCAGCCTTGCTGATTCATTGTCAAGGTAAGTATCTAATAAGCAGAAGCTTATGGCCAGTTTCATATATTCCGGACGCCCAATGCCAAGGAAGTGATATCCCGGTAATACCTTTCTCAGGCAAAGAATGGCTGGCCAGGTAAGTATAAAGTCACCAAGCGCACCACGATGACATATCAGGAAAGTTTTCATGTTATAGGTGATAAATTGTGTTAAAAAATTTTACTTTGAATAATCCATTTCTTTTTATATAAAAGAGTTATATTTTACTTTTATCTAAGGACGGGAACAAACGATAACTCTTTTTTTGTTAGATCATTATAAAGCCCGTTAAATTTATCTTGTAATAAACCATAAAATTAGAAAGGTGTATTAGAAATGAAAAAATCAGTAACTATTTTGTCTCTTATTTTACTATTTGTAACTATTGCGTTTGTTAATTTGACTTACGCTTCACAATATTCTCTGTCGAATGAGGAGACACATTCCAGTCCTCAGGCCGTTTCGCCTCAGGCTATGTCAAAGGATCCACTTGTGGGTACAGTAGCAGAGACTATGAACAGTGGTGGTTATACTTATATCCTTCTTCAAACTAAGGCAAAAATGTTTTGGGTAGCAATAGCTGAAAGCACAGTCTCTGTTGGAGAGGAAGTGGTTTTGGCATCCGGTATGGAAATGATAGAGTTTCATAGCAAGTCTCTGGATCGTACTTTTGATTCAATTATCTTTTCCGAAGGAATGATATCACAGGGAGGGAAAGCTGCTGCAAAACCCCAGAAAAAGACATACGGCAGTAGTGGCGCCAAACCCTCAGTACAGAAAGAGATAAGTGTTGAAAAAGCAGGTGGAGGTGACGCTTACACCGTTGCAGAACTTTTCAAAAAAAGAAAAGAGCTGGACAATAAAGATATAGTCCTTAAGGGAGAGGTTGTCAAGGTTACTGCTCGCATCATGAATAAAAACTGGTTGCATATACAGGACGGGACTGGAAGCGCGCAAGACGGAACCAACGATATGGTTGTGACAACAATGGATCTTCCATCTGTTGGAGATACAGTTACCATAAAGGGAGTATTGTTCTCTGACAAAGACTTTGGAAGTGGCTACAAATATAATGCAATTGTTGAGTTTGGTCAGGTTTCAAAGTAGGCCAAATTGGATACAGGCCTGCCAGAACAAGATTTTTGGGACGGCAATCTCAGATTTACACTTATTAACTAAAAAGGACAGACACCGTTTCAATGTGTCTGTCCTTTTTTTATTAAATCTTCCGATTAACCCCTGCTTAATGCCCTTGGATCTAAGACCTTGATCTTTACGTTTGATGGAATTGTAAGCTTATCTTCAGGGATAGGGATGTTTTCTTGAACCTCCGTAGCCTCAGTGAGCACTCCCATTGCAGCGACCTCATGATCCTTCTTCAAAGCAATTCCTTTCCATATCCAGGCCATACTGTAAGGATAACCTTTTTTCCACACATCACAGACCTTTCCGAGGATCTCTTCTGTTCCAATCTTCATCGCACCAATTGTCGCGTCCATATTACTGCCGGAATTTCCTTGCAACGCTTTAAACCCTGCATTATCCATTTTTATGGCTGTCCTGGAGTTAAGGTCTATGTTGTATATCCATTTACCATTTTCTGTTATCAAGGTCATGACATTTCTCTCAAGGTCTATGCCCATCATCTTTGTGGTAAATTTTTTGTATATTGCCTCACGTCTTCCCCAGTCGTCAATATAAACGGTTTCAGTTCCATTATTCATTCCCGAAACTTTATATTTTATGATTGCAGATTTTAATTCAGGGTAGCGTCTGGATTCTGCAGCAGTTGTCTCTGTCTTTGTTGCGGTTTTTAATCCTGCAACTGGAGTAACACTTGTACACGATATCGTCATGGTAATAATTGCTAAAAACATAATAAGACATAAAAACACATTTTTCATTTTTTCTCCTGTTTCAATTTCTTTTATTTCGTGTATTTTACTAAAAAGCAGCCGAAGAATACATCAACTTTAAAGTGTTTTAATTAGTATGGTAAGCATTAAGTTGCTATGGATGGGTTTCTAAGGACATGCAATAAGTGTCATTGTGCCTACTTCGCTACTAGAGCCACCATCCCATGAATATATATTCTGACACGATCCACTAAGTGTAGGCGGATTAAGACTTAAAGTCGCACTTAAATTATCTAACCACTGGCCATCACTGTCAGTTCCTTTGCCCACAAGGTTAACCAATAAATTGTTACCAGAAATTTCCATATTACCATGTACCGCAGCCTCAGTACCCTCCGTTCCAACCAAAGTGAAATGCCCTCCACTATGAAGGTATAATCCCAGTTTGTAAGTCCATGAATCTGGAGAAGGTGATGTTATATCAATTCTCCAACATAAATCTCCAAAATAGGTTTCCGCAGACATAACTGGTCTGCCACAGAAACCAAGCAAAAAGAACATTGTTAATGCCAATGCTACAGTTACTCTATTTTTCAAGCTTTTCATCAGTAAATTCTCCCGATAAATTATGATACTAACATTAAATTTTTGCTAATAAATTACGTAAAACACAAAAGCTGAATCTACTGGTCGTTGACTTTGTAGCGTTTTTCAATTATTATCGAAAAGTAAGATTATGGCAGGTAGTATGAGCAAAAAGTATATTTGAATGGACAACTTGATTTTGACAAACTGTTACCAACGCACTTGACTACACGTCATTCCTGATGCATAAAGCAGTGAGTACTCAATTCCATTGCCGGGAACATTACATTATTTGTTTCCATTATGTCAAGCCAATTTTGAAATATCTCTTTTTTTACCGTAGCATCCGGTTAGGTTTTTCATTAAAAAAGTTGTTTATAAATATTTTGTAATAATTGACCCTTAATACACACTAAGCTACGTTTCGCTAGTGACGTTACTTGTATTTTTAACTGAAAAGATAGTTATCGGATCAAATCAAAAAACTATTTTGAGTTATGTACAGTTGAAGCCAAGAGTTGGCTTGTACCAGCCGTGGTTGTTTTATAAAGAATTATTGCTATCATACCGGACAGGTTTGCAATAGCTACATATTATTTCTTGGTGCATTAGTGGCACTTTTTTAAAAAATTTATACTTGTCAAATGGAAATTCCCAATTCGTGGAGAATACTGGTAACAGGGGTTACATCGATACATGGATGGCCTATTTTCAAACAATTACATAAACTGTTGCCGGAAACCAGTCTATACGGTTTAAGGCCGCCTAAATCCAACATTCCTGAAGCTGATAATGTTTCATCTTTCTGTATTACTGAGCGGAATAAACTGACAATAATCAGAGATGAATTCAAGCCTACTCATGTCGTCCATTGTGCTGGAGTTTGTGATCTTGATGTGTGTGAGGAGAGACCGGAATGGGCGTATTCATTAAATGTAGAAGGTACAAGGGCTGTGGTAGATGTTTTTGGTAGTGATATACCAGTCCTCTATATGAGTACAGATCTTGTATTCTCCGGTTTCAATACACCCGCAGGTGGATATAGGGAAGATAACAAACCAAATCCGATTAACATTGTAGGAGAGACCTTTGCATGCGCAGAGACTTATGTTCAGAAATGTAGAGATCATTGTATTATCAGACTTGCTCTGCCACTTGGAGATTCTATTAGCGGTACGAAAGGCGCGATTGATTGGATAGATAGCAGGTTTAGGAAAAACTTGCCGGTAACGCTATTTTACGATGAATACAGAAGCTGTGTTGATTGTGAAGAAATTGGCAGAGTAGCGATTGCTGCTCTTACCCTTGGATTGAGAGGTTTATTCCATCTGGGAGGGGACAGGAGATGGAGCCTTTTTGATATTGGTAAGTATGTGCTGGGCAAGGGATGGTATGCTCCCGGTTTATTAAACGGTATAATGCGTCATCAGGAAAAAAACGGGCCGCCTCGTATTGGCGATGTATCACTTAATTCAAAAAAAATAAGATGTGCCATTATCCAAAGAAATATTTTTTCTGAATCAGCTAAACTGTCATGATAAATAAATAAGACAGTATGCTTATCCATTTAGATTTCCATAAATTCACGGTTTACGAGTTATGGGGATTGCAGTATTCATGATTCTACATTGAACAGATACCACGTTCAGATTTTTCTATAAAAGCTGAGAACTCGGAAGCGGGACCTGATGGATAGGCTGATTTAATTTTTTCAAGAGCATGGCTTATATTCAAGCCGGATAGATAAAGCAATTTAAATGCTTCTTTGATTTCCTGCCGATCTTTTTTCGATAATGTCGACCTTCGTAATCCGACAGAATTTATACCCATAATCGTATTTCCTTCCAACGGTTTTACCAGGCAGAATGGGGGTATATCTTTGGAAACACCGCAGCTACCACCCAGCATTGCCAGTCTACCAATTGTTACAAATTGATGTATGACGCAGTTTCCACTAATGAAAACCTGGTCACCCACTTCTACATAACCGGCCAACAATGCGCCGTTAGCAACGATGACGTTGTTGCCAAGTTTAACATTATGCCCGAAATGCGATAACGCCATCAGAAAGCAATCGTTTCCTATTTCAGTTACGGAATCGGTCTGAGTTCCACGATTAATCGTTACACATTCACGTATCTGACAATTCGCTCCGATAGTAACAAATGATTTTCCCCCTTTGAAATTTACGTCTTGAGGTATTCCGCCCAGGACAGCTCCTGCGTGAACGTTGCAGTGTTGTCCTATCGAAGTGTATGGCCTGATACTTACATTAGGGCCAATGACAGTGCCATTGCCTATAGTCACATCTGTCTCAATGACTGTGAACGGGCCGACATCGACATCGCTTCCCAGTTCAGCACCTGGGTCAATAATAGCACTCTTATGTATCATTTTATCCCCTTACTTTATAAAAAAAGACACTCTTGCATTTTATCAAAGCAAGAATGCCTTTTTGTTTTTGTTATTATTACAAATTTGTTTTAGTGATCGTGGCCTTTATGCTCATCATGACCCTCATGTTTGTCATGGTCATCGTGCTCGTGGTGACCCTTGTCTTCATGATGCGATCCGTCGTGATGTGTATTTGCGTACTTAGTGGCACAACTCGGGCAGCAGAAAGTCTGATGCTCACCGTCATGCTCAACGGTTATCGCACCGACATGACCGTCGTTTGATTCTCCACATTGTGCACAGTTACCGGCATCGTGGTCATTGGCAAAGGTAGTTATGCTACCTGTACAAAATGCAATCATCAAACAAGCAAAGACAACAACTACAGTAAGGTTCGTAATTCGTTTCATGTTTTGATCCTCTCAAAAAATATCAATTTCAAATAAACCGGTTAATCCCTGAATTTTAGTATTTTAACTGTTAAAGTCAATAGAAAACAAGGGATCGAAAAGAAGCAACTTTACATTTTGTTTTGAACAAATTTAAATCAGACAAAGATGGCTTGAAGAAGAGAAGTGAGAATGCAAAGTGGATTTATTTAAGCCATAAATCACGAGGATTACCGTTTTAGACAGGATATTAGAGAAATATTAACCTTTATTATTTTGATATTTCTCAGAGTTCTTTAGCTTCTTTTTCAGCAGCTTTTGCTCAGTAATATCCCTGATTATTCCTTCAATGGTGACAGATTCTCCATTCTCATTTTTTATTAAATTAGAAGTGCGTTCGGTATAAAAGCATTCGCCATTTTTCTTCCTGCAATTAGACACAGAGTTTCTCAAAAAACCATATTTTTCCAGTTTATCCAGATGTTTCCATCTATCTTCAGGATCTGCGTAAATATCCTTGGTCTTTACGCCCATCATCTCTTCCGGAGAATCATAGCCAAACATTTCCGCACAGACCTGATTTACCCATGTAAAAACTCCTTCAGCTCCAGGCTCACATTGATATACACCTTCCTTGAGTGAATTGAACAATTCTCTGTCGCGCTTCACAGACTCCTGTAACTCATTCTCCAATCTTCTTCGCTCGGTAATATCTCTGATTATTCCTTCGATAAGAACAGGTTCGCCATACTCATTTCTATTCAAATTTGTAGTACGTTCGGTATAAAGAGGCTCTCCGTCTCTTTTCTTACAATTAGAGACAAAGTTTCTCCATATTCCATGCTTTTCCAATATCTCCAGAAGCCGCCATCTATCTCCGGAGTCTACGTAAATATGCTTAACCTTTGTACCCATCATCTCTTCCGGAGAATTATAGCCAAACATTTCTGCACATGCCTGATTTACCCATGTAAACACTCCTTCAACTCCGGGTTCACATTGATATACACCTTCCTTAAGAGACTCAAACATTTTCCTGTATCGTTCCTCAGATTTTGCTGTCTCTTCTGTCTTCTCGTGCAGGGCCTTTGTCATAACGTTGAAGGCTGATGCTAACTCACCGATCTCATTATTGCTTTTTATATCCACTTTTTTAGTTAAATCTCCTGAAGTTATCTCTTCAGCTACTTCTTTAAGCCGGATGATAGGATTGGAAAATCTTCTGCCTAGAAAATAAGCTACTAACAAGAATGGAAATGCGATTGCCAGCATCAAAGCAAGGACAATGTATTTAAGGTTATAAACAGGGCCATAGGCCTCAACTCTATCTATTTCTGTAATAACACCCCAATTAAACTCAGGTATCCAGTCCCACACTCCTAGCACGGGGATACCGCCATAGTCGTTATAGCCCACTGCATTAGAACCGTCGTTACCAGCAATGCACTGCTTAACACTCAGGGTGAATTTGCCGGTTTCCGGGTCTATCAGCTTCACTTCCATGGCACTTCTTCTGCTAACCGTTCCTGTTTTTTTCAAATGTTCAGTAAACCTTGATTCGGTAAGCATGTAACCTTTCTCGTTAACAAGATAAGATTCTCCAGTCTTTCCATATGCGTAACTGTGCATTAAATTACTCAGGAGACCCACATGAATTCTTAGTGCAACAACGCCAATTACGATCTCATTTTCATCATTCAGAGGTGATGCAACAAACATGGTTGGTAACCCCAACTCTTTCTCATCAAACTCGTTTATAAGTGGAACGTTTGACGGCATGATACTTGATGCATAAGTCTTTCCCTGAATTGCTTCTTTGAAAAAAACCATTTCTGAAATATCCTCACCAACATGTTCTTCCGATGTAGCAAGTGTAATCGATCCTTCATTATCGCTTATAAATGCTCCTTTATATCCATACTCAGTCACAAACGTTTCCAGATACTTGACCGTATCTTTATATCCTTTTTCTTTTGCGGAAATTTTAACACTATTGGCTACATTAGGATTGCTTGCAACCACAATGACATCCTTCATCCTTTCACACATCCAGGTAGACACTAATTCTGCCTGCTTGTGTCCAATCGCTTCGAGGTTATCCATAATCACCGTTTTGAGGTCTGATTGTATTATTGGATACGCGAAAATCCTGAGTAATACAAAAGGAAGCATCGTTGCAAAAATCAGTAACACAATGACATGAGTTTTTATCGAAACATACATAGCGCTTCTCCACAAAGCAAACTAGAAAACATTTTTCCATTAACTAGAGTGAATCTACAGTTTATGATTCTAATTGTCTAGCTTTTTTCTGGTCCAACAAGTACTGTTACACGTAAAGTTTCCTATTATTCTACCAGCCAACACTAATTCATTTCGTTAACACCGGCTCTTGCTTTTAAGTTTACTGATTAACAAAAAACCAGTTGCATTTTGTCGCCCATTATCTTACCATGCTCCCTTCTAAAAACATTCACATCATCCAAATGCATTGTTTCTAAATGAAACAAAGTTTCCAAATCTAGACCATAAAGTATAGAAATGCCATTAAGTCTTTTAAACGAAGAACAGTTAAACGCTGCAACTGCTGCATCCGGACGCAATATAGTTATTGCATCTGCCGGGACGGGAAAGACATCAACAATAGTAGGAAGAATAGCACATCTTCTTAACTCAAATGTCGAGCCACAAGAAATTTTATTACTCACTTTTACCAATAAAGCAGCAACTGAGATGGTGGAGAGACTGACACGTTTCTTTCCTAAAGATGTTACTTCAAAGATAGAGGCCGGTACTTTTCACGCGACCTGTTATAAGCTTCTAAAAAGGCACAACCCAGGACTTCTGTTGAAACAGCAAACAGAACTTAAGACACTCTTTAGAAGTATTTATGAAAAAAGAGAGTTTAAAAAACTTGCTTATAAAATTACAGAGTACTCAGCTAACTATCTTTATGATCTCTATTCGTTTTATCAGAACACGGAACTGGAACTTGGCTTTGGAGACTGGATGGGCGAAAACTATCCCGACCATGACTTCTTTTGTGATATATATGAAGACATATCAAACGAATACGAGTTGATGAAAGAGAGCTACGGTTATATAAACTTTAATGACCTGCTTATAAAAACAAGAGATCTTCTAGGTTCTGATATCTTTGTAAATTTTAAAGAGGTTCTGGTAGATGAGTATCAGGACACAAACTCCCTGCAAGGCTCACTCATAGATAAAATGGATCCCTCATCACTTTTTTGTGTTGGTGATTATGACCAGAGCATTTTTGCGTTTAATGGGGCCAACATAAACCTGATCGGCTCTTTCTCAAAAAAATTTCCTGGTGCGAAAGTATTTTCCCTTAAAAAAAATTATAGATCAACCGCCTTGATTCTCTCCCTGGCAGATAGAGTGATAAAATTCAATGACAGGATATATCCAAAAGAGTTAATAGTTGTTAGAAAAGATGACCCTGTAAGTCCGACACTATTAGAATTTAATGAACTTTTTGAGCAGTATAGTAAAGTCTCTTACATGATAAAAGCAAACTCATCAAATTATGATGATGTAGCCGTGATCTTCAGGAACAACTCTTCAGCAGATGGGATAGAAGCGAGCTTGAGAGAGCTTGGTATACCCTGTAAAAGGAAAGGCGGCAAAAGTTTTTTTGATGCGAAAGAGGTAAAAATACTTTTTGATATGTACTCGTTCTTTGTAAACCCAAAAGATATGATGGCCTTTATCCATATCTTCGAATACGCGAAGGGCATCGGAAGCGCAACCGCAAAAGACATCTTTGAAGCACTGAAAAGGTTGGGACGAGGTTCCGCTTATGAGGGGATCCTGCATCCGGACACGAGTATTAGGAACCCATTTGAACAGAGAAAAGTGAATTACCAACTGGCCCTTTTTGATGATTTTGTCCATTTAGAGAGTGAATCTAAATTTTCACACCTGGAGTTGGACGATAAAATTTCAAACAGTTCAATACTCAAACATCCAAAGTTTACAGAAGAGAGCGCCGGATTCTTTAATGATTTTTATCTGTTATATAAGAGAATAGTGAGAATCAAAAAACCAATCTCTATGGTCGAAACGATAAGTGAATCAAAAATCTATAAATATATCACCGATATTTTAGCTAATCAAAGGGCTTTAGACAGAAACAAGAAAATCAATGAGGAAGTAAAAGAGAGGGCACTTCTCAATATTAAAAGAAAAGTTGCTCTTATTAAAGACCTCACAGGAAATTATACCGACAATCAACGCTTCCTAAACGCCATGATACTCGGTTCAAGCGAACTCACAAAAGGAGAGGGTGTTAACCTCTTAACAGTCCATGCCAGTAAGGGTCTGGAGTTTAAAGACGTTTATATCCTGGATTTAATGGATGGGCGTTTTCCAAACAGGAAGTTAGCTAATAAAGGCGGTAGTATAGAGGAAGAGAGACGGCTTTTCTATGTGGCAGTAACAAGAGCAAAAGACGGCCTGTGGCTCTCCTATGCCAAGGTAGACAAGGTTAAAAAACTAAGATTCTATCCATCACTTTTTCTATACGAAGCAGGACTTATAAAAAACAGAGAAGAGCACCAGAAACTTTTGGATGAAAAATATAAATGAGATCCAATATAGGGAGAGGTCTTGATGCGAAAAAATCTATCCAGATACTGGTATCAACCATTATCATGTTTCTCAAGCTCCTTTGCTTCCTTATAGCGTTGTTTAACCAAATCTACGTCCTGTTTTGGTGTTGCAATGATTTCATCATAGGTAAACTTTCTCCAACGCCCTTCCGGATTGGTTTCTGCGTTGAAAGTCTCTTTGCGTTTGTGTCGGTTGGATGGATTGTAACAGGTAATGAAACCTCTCAGGTCATCGAGCTTTAAAGGATTTTTTTTCGTGTGTGATGAATGTTTGTTCGATAGTCATACACCCAGATTCCCTTTGTCCAGGGGGTTTTGCTTGCAGGTTTGTTATCGAAGAAAATAACATTTGCTTTTACACCCTGAGCATAAAATATTCCCCGGCTCCGCTTTTTACATCTTGTGCATTCTGCTCCAACAGCTTTTCGTAAATATCGCCTTTTACATCAGCGCCCATTACCAGCCATTGCTCACTGTCAATCATATCAATAATTTTAGCCAGCATTGCAGGGTCCTGGATTTTATTCTGGCTTTTGGTGAATATCTGACCCAATATCCCTTTTTGCGTGCTTAACTCACGAAGCAAAGTCGCATAGTGGAATTCCAACTCTGCGCCTTTTCTGGATGTCAAACTTTCCCAATTATAATCCTCTGGTATGTTTAGTTTTCGGTTGTGCGGTGGCTTACTGTATTCATCAGCCATTTTTAAAAAGAGCAAGTAGGTAAGTTGTTCTAAATAATCTCCATAGCCCACGCCTACATCACGCAGGGGATTACAGAAACTCCATACTTTGCTTACTATACCTGAAGTGTTCTTGCTCATTTTTTCCTTTTCTTATTTCCTGTTAGGGGTGAAGCAAGTTTTTTTACTGCTTTATCAAAATCGCTTTCAAACAATTTGTCCTGCACAATACGATACTTTTCAAATTCGCTTTCGGCAAATGCTTTGGCTATTGCCTGAGTTACTTTACCTGCATTTTTGAGAATATCTTTTTCGTTGAACTGTAAAAACGCATTCAGTTTATTAGCCCAATCTTTCATGGTCATTGGTATGTTGCGTTCTGCCTGTGTTTCGGCATAATCAAGATACATGGTGACAAAGCGGTCTAAACTTTTTATTTCTTTTTTGGTGAGATAATTTTTTGCAACTGAAACATCGGTTTTGATAATTTTTCCTGACGGTGCATTTTTCCATGTGATTAAACCCATGTGTTTTTTTTTGCTGTCGGCTTTGTTCATTATTACTTCGGCAGCGGTGTATCCGTGAATAGCAAAATGTAACTTGTTTTGAACCGAAGCAAAAAAGGTTTGTGTTACACTATCATCAGCGTTGTAATCAAAAGCAGTGGCGTAGATGTCGGCTATCTTCTGATAAAATCTTCTTTCGCTTGCCCGTATCTCACGGATTTCAGCAAGTAAATTTTCGTAATACTCTTTGCTTAAAAATGCTCCATTCTTCAGTCTTTCTTTATCCAGCACATAACCCCGGATTGCAAAAGCACGGAGAACAGAAGTGGCCCATTGACGAAACTGTGTAGCTCTATGCGAATTAACACGATAACCAGTTGCGATGACGGCATCCAGATTATAATGTTTGGTTTTATAGTTTTTGCTGTCTGATGCAGTTACCGAGAAATCCTCGGCAACTGAATTTTCAATCAGTTCGCCTGTTTTGAAAATATTCTTTAGATGAAGCGAAATATTATCGGCACTGCAATCAAATAATACTGCCATCATTTTTTGTGATAGCCAGATGGTTTCATTCTGAAACCGAACTTCAATCCCGTTTTCGCCTGCCTGTGATGTAAAAATTAAAAATTCCGCGGTGCTGTTGCGAATTTGTAAATGCTTATTTGCCATGGTTGTATAAATCATCTTCCTCCCATTTTGATGGGTTGTTTAAAATGTAATTAATAATATTCTGGTATGATTTTTCATTCCTGATGATGTGGTCGTGAAATGAACGTTGCCATACAAATTCCGGGAAACCAATCAGATGAATTTGTTTGGAAACGGCTGTTTTATAGGCACCCATTAATTCGGATAATGATTTGATTTTTGATTGTACGGACAGGTCGCGACCTGTCCGTACGGGAATTGATCGATTTATTTCAATGATACCGTGAATATGATTTGGCATTACCACGAATGCATGCAAAACAATGTACGGATATTGTTCACCCAACCAATACCATTGCTTTTCAGCAATCTGTCCATAATTGTTTGGTGTCATTTCACCATGGTAAATTATTCCAAAACAACAAACCTTGTTTTTAACGCAGGATGTAACGAAATATAAATTGTCCTGCGAATAATCATACCCTTGTAATCGGTTTAGTTTACGTTCTTTTATCATACAAGTTTCCCCTCAAACGCCTTCTTCAAAATGCTCTGCCTTAATGTTTCAGGTCGGTGAAAACTGAAGACCTCCCTTGCCCTTGATTTCGGATCGGTAAAGTCGGTAAAACGTGTTACTTCGCCAGTACTGATATACACAAAAGACAAAGGTTCATTTTTATAAGTTGTATTATTGCATTTATGAATGACTCAGCTGCTTCTATTGCTTTTTCCGCATCCGGTTGTGGAACATGGATGACAGACCCATAGTCTCCAACACTTCGTAATTCAAAAAGCCAGTTTAGATCTTTACCAAATTTTTGTCCAACATTCCTGTTTTAACGTATCGCTGGTGAATTGCAGTCGCAGCATAAAAAGCTGCATAATAAGCTCTTGATGCAGCAGTGTCCGGTTAGGTTTTTGCACGTAGCACGGAGGGCAATCCATCCCGCCCGGCCAAGCCGTTCGGACGGGTAGGTTTGCTTTCATACATTAAGCGCAAGGCTAAAGCCTCGCCCTACGTATCTTCAGACAGATCGGGTATAAAAAACCGTACTCGCAAAAACCTAACCGGACACTGCTGGGTCTAAAGATTCTTTTTTTAGTGAAATGGGGCCGCATGCCCGGCATTTTGGTTTAGTCGTCCAGTGCCACCATGCCGGTAGCAATCTGCTGCATTCCGGGCATCTACCGCTTATGACACCCCACAGACAGTAGACAGAGGATATGAGGAATGGTATTACTAATATAAACTCGAGATGCGGGACGTCCAGATATAAACATATCGTAAAAAGGAAACAGAAGATGGCAAAGCAGATAGGTGTTCCGAACCAGAATCGCCATCTCTTTTTACGCAACAATTTTGCCTTAGTAGTATATTCCGGGGAGTCTTTAGTCATACTGTGGTGTTTCTTAATTGTGTGCTCAAATTCTAAAACATAATTAATAAATATATATAAAGCTTCTTTTAGTAAATTATGTCATGAAAATCAAGGGAAAGTTTAAGAAGCAGCCTGGTGTCAGGTTTATGTTCACCTGTTTTTCTTTCTCCATTCAGGTATTTCTCAGAGGAAAAAACCCGTAGCTATCCAAGGTTTTTGGATGTAGAATTCACTCATTGAGATATATATAATAACTGACCCGCCTTCTCGTTTGATCAGGCACGGGCAGGCAACATTGTCTTTCTGGCGGGTAAACATCAAATAATAAGGGTTCGAGAAAAAATAACTTTACAATCTATCGCGCTCAAGTTTAGGTCAGATTTGGTCGATCTGAATGAGCCGAACCGCAAGCCCAGCCTAAGCTGCGTTGAGGATTCGGCGAATGAAGATCGGACAAAGATGGC
>JAIQZR010000097.1 GCA_021777035.1 Candidatus Scalindua sp.
TTCCCACTTATCTCTTCTGTATTCTTTTCGTTCCTGTGCGTTTTCTTTCACATTTGCTTTCTGCTCATCCGACATATTTTCCCACTTATCTCTTCTGTGTTCCTTTCGTTCCTGTGCGTTTTCTTTCACATTTGATTTCTGTTCATCCGTCATACTCTCCCACTTCTCTCTCCTGTTTTGTCTCCATTCCTGAAAATTTCCTTCCGCAACAGAACTGCTTCCTCCTGAAGCCGCACTGTTTACATCATCATCATCAGCAGCAGCAACGTTAACAACTGATAAACTGTTAAGCAATATTGCTGACAACAACAACGTAGGTATCAGTAAAAAAAAGCCGTTATATTTCATAAAGCCACCTTCCATTCCTTTTTGCAATTATAAAAATTTAACTCAGTCGTTTAAAATATCAAACATAGTTGCCATAATCAACTATAATTTCTTGTCTTGGGTTCTCTTAAATATTTGCAATTCCTTTATTGCATCGCGTGGCATAATAACAACTACAATGCGGAGTTTTCAATTAATAACGGTCCATAATTGCTGTTTTGCTGGTAGCATGTTCCACTTCAAGATCTGTTTTTTATAGAGGTTAATCCCAGCAGTTCCGTGACCCGCTTCGTAGTACAATCGATGCGAGCAAATGTCAATGTTGTTTTGGTTAGTAATTGGCGAATTGACCCAATTGAAACCACATATACAGGTCTTTTATCAAATCGATGACATTCCTCTGTAATTTTATCATTGTCGCAGACATTATAACACATTTATTTATAGACACTTATGCCAAAGGCGAAAAATACAAAGAAAAAAGCTTGTGATTGGTATGATAAATGCAATACTAACCGTTTGCGGGGGCATTAAATAGCAAGTGGTTTTGCAAATTATTTGTGTTTTTGGCTTTGTTTAGCTTCTCCATCTTGGTGTGTGTATGATTTTCGTTTGAAATAAGGTGAATGACACGGAAGGGGTATCCGAGGTGAAAGATGTTGCGGCCTTTATTTTGGAGAGTTAGTTGCCGTTTTCGCCTTAAAGCTGGAGGATTTGTGAATACTTACAAAAATGCAGACTACGCGGTTTTCGTGTGGAAACTAACGGAAATGGCTTGTTGATAATGACTCTCGTTGAGCAGATTGGGCTTATGTGATGGTTGGAACACAGTGGCGTATTGATTTGTTTAAGGGGGAGTGAGTATCACAGAAGAGATGCTGTGCTTTGTACTTGGCAATATTATAGTAGGTGGCAGTGTCTCTAACTCGAGATGACAATTATATTTTTTTATGTTATAATAAACCGCGTTGGGAGCAGGGGAGTGTGGCGTTAGAGTTTCGCTTAGGGCGAGGCCATATATTTGTTTTCTATTTAACATTTGTTGAAAATATTAGTAGCACTTGAGATGGGGGATGTGTGATCGTATCAGGAAGAGTTTAAAAAATAAAACCTTTACTTTCGTATAAATTAGGAAGACACAAAATGGAAGATGAAATTATAACGGTTGTTTCCGGTTTGCCTCGTTCAGGTACTTCAATGATGATGAGAATGCTTAATGCCGGTGGCATGGAGACCTTAACTGATAATATTAGAGAAGCAGATGAAGATAATACAAATGGTTACTATGAATTAGAAAAAATAAAAAAGCTTAAAAACGATACGTCGTTTTTAGGAGACGCAGTTGGGAAATTGGTCAAAGTTGTTTCCGCTCTTCTTAGGTATTTACCAGCAAAATACCAATATAAAATAGTTTTTATGAGACGTGATTTAGATGAGGTCTTGGCTTCGCAGAAACAAATGCTTATCAGAAGAGGTGAGCCTACGGATCGGGTAAGCGATGAAATTATGAAAGACATCTATTTGAAACATCTGAAATTCGTAGAAAGCTGGATGGAAGAGCAAGGAAATATTAAGGTTATTTATTTAAATTACAAAGATTTTTTTACTGAACCTGAAAAGTACATTGGGCAAATAAACAGGTTTCTTGGGAATTCTCTTGATACGGATAAAATTTACTCAGTTATTGATCAAACTCTTTATCGTCAGAGAAGTTGATTTTTTAATCAGTATTTTGCCTTTTCGCTAGCAATATTGGTTTGGTTATTAATTAGCGGTCAGTATTCATATGTGATAAAAATATCTTTTGCCTAGTTTTACTTTTTTATTGGAAAATGTACTATTTTGCTTTAGACTCCAGGTAGAGCGGGAGTGAGTCGTGATCTGCATCGCGCTGAAAGCTAAGCGTAGATGAGTAGTTTCATTTTGGAACGTTTGGCGGCTTCTGGCCATATGGCTGGGTTGGGGCTGTATTTGTGTTCTCTCCCTACGCATTCGTGCCGTCTAAGTAGTTGTCGTATGTACAGCAGACATTAAGGCTAAAAAGTGGCTGTCTATTGTGAGCGGATTGAATCAATAACGATCTGCGCCTAAGTTAAGAGCAATATTTTATTTTTGATGTACAGTATTGATCATGAATATTTATAGGAATAAGTTATGCTAACTTCTGACAACGCATTTCCCGAAAAGGAAAAGGACAATAAGGTGTTAATGGGTGTGCGTCCATTCCAGATAATGGCGCTTACGCCACCCGGGTTGCCTGATCCGTCTATCGCAATCGCTGCAAGTAGGGCCGGGGGAGTTGGAATATTGGACTTGGAGTATGCTAAGGATATCAATGTTGCTGTTCGCAGCATAAAGAAGATGGTTAAGCATACAACTAGTGCTTGCGGTATAAAACTTAATGGCCAAGATGGTTCTTTTATAAACCATCTTGCTTCAGATCTTCCGGAAGCCATTGGTTACATAATAATCACTCTTTGTAAGCCTGAAGAGTTGAAAAAATACGTTAATGATTTTCATCTTCACGACTGCCAAGTGATCCTTGAAATTACAACACTTGAACAAGCTTTACTTGGTGAAAGATGTGGTGTTGATGGTCTCATTGCAAAAGGTAATGAGTCTGCAGGGATAGTAGGAGAAAAGACGTCATATATTCTGCTCCAGCAAGTATGTTCTCAAATATCACTGCCGGTTTGGGCTCAGGGTGGTGTCGGTTTGCATACTGCTGCTGCCTGCTATACAGCTGGGGCCGCCGGAATAGTATTAGATTCGCAGCTTCTCTTGACAAAAGAGTCCTCCATACCAGACGATTTAAAGCAAGATATTGGTAGGATGGATGGAACCGATACTCTCTGTTTGAACGGTAGTACAATGTGTTTTCGATTTTATAAACGTAGAGGTGTCCAGAATGTTGCTACAGAAGAGTTTAATACTTTAGAAAAAACATTAGAAAAAGACCCCGAGAAAGAATTTAATGTTCTGTCCCAATGGCATCAGCATATTAGGGGCGATATATCTTGGGATAATAAAACTTCGTCTATTTGGTTGCTTGGTCAGGATGTGTTTCTTGCTGTACCTTTTGCTAAACGTTATCAAACAGTTGGTTCTGTTTTTTGCGCTTTCAGGCAATCTATTGATGACCACATTAATTTAGCAAGGGGATTAAATATCTTCAACAAAGATTCTTCACTTGCAAAATCACATGGTACTCTTTATCCGATTGTTCAGGGGCCTATGGCACAGGTAAGTGATAACGCACTTTTCATACTAAGTGTTGCAGAATCCGGAGCTCTTCCTTTTGTTGCTCTATCCAAACTTAAAGGAGATCAAGTGGATGTTCTCCTTAAAGAAGTCACAGATCTTATCGGAGGCAGACCATGGGGTGTTGCCGTTTTGGGATTCAACAAAAGTGATTTGCTAGAATCTCAGATGAAGGCCGTGTCTACTTATTCCCCTGATTATGCAATTGTGGCGGGAGGTATGCCGAGCCAAGTTGCAGCCCTGGAGGCAAATGGCGTAAAAACTTATGTGCATGTGCAAACTCCTGGGATCATGGACATGTTCATTGACAATGGCGTAAAAAGATTTATTTTTGAAGGAAGAGAGTGTGGGGGGCATATAGGGCCTAGATCAAGCTTTGTTCTTTGGGAAGATATGGTTGGCAAGTTACTAGATTTATTGAAGAAATCTAAAGAAGAGGACATTGAGAAGTTCCATATATTATTTGCTGGAGGTATACATGACGCTATGTCTGCCGCTATGGTGGCTTCTATTGCTACTCCACTTGTTAAACTGGGTGTGCGTGTCGGTGTTGTCTTGGGTACGGCATATTTTTTTACAAATGAAATAATCGAATCCGGTGCAATTGTTAAGGGATTTCAGAGCAATGCCTTGAAATGTTCTAAAACGTATATTCTTGAGAGTGGCCCTGGACATGCAATAAGATGCTGCAAGACGCCCTTTGTAGAGGTTTTCGAAAATGAAAAGATTAAGATGAGATCTGAGGGGCTTCCTTCAGACCAGATAGGCATAGAACTTGACAAACTTGTACTTGGGAAATTACGTGTTGCATCCCGAGGTGTAATGCGCGGCTCTACATCTAAATCAAATGATAAGAAGATGGGCTCCCTGATTACACTTAACGAGAAAGAACAACACGAAGAGGGGATTTACATGGTAGGTCAACTTGCGGCGTTGCGTAATAAGAAAACAAGTATCAGTGCACTTCATAATGACGTTGCAGTTAAGTCTGCTAATATCCTTTCATCACAATCAGTTGATATAAGAAGTGAATCTGTTAGTACTCGAAAACAAAACCCAACTGATGTAGCGATTATTGGTATGTCATGTATGTTTCCAAAGGCGAAAAATCTCTCTGCGTATTGGGAAAATATTTTGAATAGAGTAAATGCAATTTCCGAGATACCGTCTAATCGTTGGGACTGGAACCTGTATTTTGATAAAAATAAAAAAGCCAAAGATAAAATTTATTCTAGATGGGGAGGATTTCTTGAAGATATACCTTTTGACCCACTGAAATATGGAATGCCCCCTAATTCTCTTAGTTCTATTGAGCCCTTACATCTTATGACACTCGAAGTTGTAAATGCGGCCCTAAAGGATTCAGGTTATGATAATAGAGAATTTAACAGAGAAAAAACATCAGTAATCCTGGGCACTGGCGGTGGTATAGGCGACCTGGGACAGGATTATATCGTTAGGTCATCATTGCCTCTCTATTATAATGGTAATTCAGATAACGCTTTAAAACGATTACCGGAGTGGACAGAAGATTCTTTTCCGGGAATTTTAATGAACGTTTTGGCCGGACGGGTAGCAAACCGTTTTAATCTTGGCGGAGTTAATCATACAGTAGATGCAGCCTGTGCATCATCTTTAGCTGCATTATACGATGGCGTCAAAGAGTTGGAAACCGGTAATAGTGATATGGTAATTACAGGTGGTGTTGATGCTGGCCAGAGCCCATTCACTTATCTATGTTTTAGCAAGACGCATGCCTTGTCTCCACGAGGCTTATGCCAGGTGTTTGATGAAAAAGCTGATGGAACCGTGATTAGTGAAGGATTGGCGGTTGTTATATTAAAACGCCTATCAGATGCAGAACGTGATGGTGACCGCATCTATGCTGTTATAAAATCGGTGGTGGGTTCAAGTGACGGACGAGGAAAAAGCATGACCGCGCCATGTCCTGAAGGTCAGTTAATGGCACTCAAGAAAGCATACGCCAAGGCTGGGTTTTCACCATCTACCATGGAGCTGTTAGAAGCTCACGGCACAGGTACGGTTGTTGGAGACCAAGTTGAGTCCGAATCGGCTGCTCAATTACTTGAAGGGAGCAATACTGTTAGCCAGAATTGTGCTATTGGATCAGTCAAATCTATGATAGGACATACTAAAGGTGCTGCTGGAATGGCTGGGCTAATAAAAGCGTCTCTCTCGCTCTACCACAAAATGCTACCACCTACAATGGGAATAGATAAACCAAACTCAAAAACAAATTTTCTTAAAGGGCCTCTTTATCTAAATACGGAAGTACGTCCATGGTTTAGAGATGACAAACATCCACGTCGTGCTGGTGTTAACGCCTTTGGTTTTGGAGGTTCTAATTTCCATGCTGCTTTAGAAGAATATAGAGGTAGTTTCATGAAAAGCGATGAGACTGCTATTAAAAAAGTATGGCCATGTGAACTTCTATTGTGGGCCAGTCACTCTCGTGACGAACTAACTTCTACATTGGAATTTGTCTTACAATCCCTTACAAAAGATATTGTTCCTTTATTAGGTGATATTGCCTTTACATTACAAAAGACCTTTAGAGATAAAACAAAACAAAAGGAAAATGCTTTCTTAAGGCTTGCAATTGTGACAATATCTTTAGAAGACCTTAGAGAAAAATTGGAGATTGTTTGCCGTACGCTTCGTGATCCAAAATCCGGTAATATTTCTGATCAGAGAGGGGTTTATTTAACTAACAAACTGCCTATCGAGTCCGGTAAAATTGCATTCCTTTTCCCAGGTCAAGGGTCTCAATATGTCAATATGCTTCGAGAGCTAGCCGTATTATTTCCGGAAATACGTAAAACTTTTGAACATGCAGATTCTGTTCTAAAAAATATTTTTCCAGAGCGAATGAGTAAATATGTTTTTCCTCCTCCTCGTTTCAATATAGAGGATGAAAAAGAACAGAGATGTATATTGTCTAAGACTAATATTGCCCAGCCTGCGATAGGAGCTGCTTGTTGTGGAATGCTTAAATTGCTAAAAAAGATGAATATAAACCCGGATATGGTGGCAGGGCATAGTTACGGTGAATATGTCGCTTTATCTGTTGCAGGAGTGTTTGACGAAGAGACTCTTTACGATATTTCTGAAACCAGGGGTAGACTGATTGTAGAATCATCAAATGAACAGGATCTCGGCACTATGGCAGTGGTAAAAGAAAGCGCCACAGAACTAAGAAAACTCGTTAAGAAGATTAAAGGTGTAGTTATTGCCAATATCAATGCACCTAAACAAACCGTGATTTCAGGAAGTAGAAATGCTGTAGATAAGGCAAAGGAATTACTCGCGTCAAAAGGTATTTGTGTTCAGTCTATTCCTGTTTCAGCAGGATTCCACTCGCCTCTTGTTGCACCTGCAAAAAAGCGATTTGCCAATTATTTAAGTAAAATAGATTTTGCATCTCCAAAGATAGAGGTATTCTCCAACACCTTTGCAGCGCCATACGGTAAGACACAAGAGGAGATTAAATCTTGCCTGGCAGAACACATGGTGAGGCCGGTGGAATTTGTTAATGAGATAGAAGCAATGTATGACAGGGGGGCAAGGGTTTTCATTGAGGTTGGCCCTGGCAACGTACTCACTAATCTAACAACACAGATAATTGGAGATCGTCCTTCTCTCATAGTATCAACAGACATGCATGGAAATAAAGCACTTCCTCAGTTACTCAAGACTTTAGGGCAATTAGCCGTCAATGGGATTCCCCTATCGTTAGAACGACTTTATGAAGGACGGTTACTCAATAATATCGATATTAATTTCTTGAATGAAATTAGAAAAGAAGAGCTTTCTCCTACAACGTGGCTTGTAAATGGCAGCAACATCCGACCGGTCAGTAACAAAACAGCGCCTAAAGAAGTTAATAAGCTTATTCTTAAAGAGAAAGAAATAATGAAATACCACAACCCTTCATCCGGATCGAAATCAACTGAGGTAACAGATAAACAGGAAAAACATACCAGTCGTCCTGTTGCAACACATAAATCACCAGAAAGCCAGAATACGTCAACTCACCAGCTCAGTGATAATCCTGATGTTGTTATGTATCAGTACCAGCAGCTTATGAATCGTTTCCTGGAAACACAAAAGAATATTATGTTGGCGTATCTTCAAGGCACTAAGCCGTCTAGTTTGAAAGATATGGCAGGCCCTTTTGAACTTCCACAAACTCGTACACGAACAGCACCGTCAATGGGGCCAGTTAAACCACAAAAACCGCTTGCTTCATCAATCACACCCGTTTCCAGAGACCAGGAGGTGCTAGGCAAAGAACACCTTGCGAAAGAGTTGCTTCGTATTACAAGCGATAAGACCGGTTACCCGACAGAGATGCTCAATCTTGATCTGGACATTGAATCGGACTTGGGCATTGATTCAATCAAACGTGTGGAGATACTAAACTCCTTTGTGAAATGTGTACCGGAGAATGCACAACAAAAGATCCAAACATCTATGGATGATATATCCAGGCTGAAAACTTTGAATGCTATATTGAGTAAGACTGCAGAGTTGATATTATCAAAAGTCCAAGAATCAGATACGTCTTCAATTCCTCAAGGAAATGCTGAAAGACATTTAAATGATACACCATCTACACAAGAAGGTTTCAATAAAGATTACTTAATTAAAGAGTTGCTTCGTATTACAGGCGATAAGACCGGTTACCCGACAGAGATGCTCAATCTTGATTTGGACATTGAATCGGACTTGGGCATAGATTCAATCAAACGTGTGGAGATACTAAACTCCTTTATGAAATGTGTACCGGAGAATGTACAACAAAAAATCCGGACATCTATGGATGATATATCCAGACTGAAAACTCTGAACGCTATTATGAGTAAAACGGAAGAGATTATATTGTCGGGGCCTTTAAAAGCAAGTAGTGAAAAAGAAATTACTCTCATCAACAAAGAGCGTCCTGTCTCTGCTAAAGAGAATGAAGACATAATCGTCCCGAGGTTTCTTTTGGAACCCTCTAAAATCTCTACACCCAAAGAAGAGATTCAACCTTTAAATGATGGTGTCTTTATTGTCACTGACGATACACGAGGCGTTGCTACTGCGTTGAAGAAAGAGATTAAAAAGCATGGGGGGCAGGTGGTCACTTTAAAGATGGGTTCTGCGCAAACAAATAAAAATGGTCAAACGTATACTGCCAACTTAAAAGACCCTTTAGTTGTAGAAAGTTTGGTGAATGAAATACGTCACGACTACAACAAAATTATTGGACTTATACATCTACTGCCTCTGGCATCCTCAATTTCTTTCGACAAAATGGATTTAGAGACATGGAAGGATTGTCTCCAGATAGAGGTAAAAAGTTTCTTTTATCTTGCAAAATATCTGGAACCTGACCTTGTTGACTCCGGAGAAAAAGGTGGTGGATGGCTTATCGCAGCTACGGCATTAACAGAATGTTTAAATGGTAATGGTCTAAACGGAAACTATTTTGCTGGCCAGGCTGGCATTGCAGGGTTGTTGAAGACCGTTGCACAAGAATGGACAGATGTCAGATGCAAAGCCGTTAATCTTGATATGACAAATTCTCCCATGATTTTGTCTAAACAATTACTAGGAGAAATGGCCGCTAAAAATGGGCCTGTTGAGGTGAAATATAGTGGGTCAAATAGAATAGTATACAAAGCAAAATCTGCGCCTTTAAATCAGAAAACAAAGAGGAGGTTGCACATTGCTTCTGACTGGATCGTTTTGGTTACTGGTGGTGCTGTTGGTATTACGGCAGAAGTCGCCCATGAATTGGCGGTAGAATATCAGCCTACCCTGCTGCTAGTAGGGAGGTCACCGTTTCCGGAAGAAGATGAATCTCAACATACAGCTGGGCTTGTCTCGCCTAAAGAGATAAAATCCGCGTTGATTGAAAAACTGCGTTCCAGTGATGGAAATATCACACCGGCCAAAATTGAAGCAGAATACGCTCGGCTTTTAAAGGATAGAGAAATTCGTCAAAATATAGCGAAGATGCGGAATGCCGGAGCAAATGTTCATTACTATCAGACAGATGTGACTGATGAGAAGAGTTTTGGAAATCTAATTGATGAAATTTACCAGTCATACGGACGTCTGGACGGTGTAATTCATGGTGCTGGTATTATCGAGGATAAGCTTTTCAAAGACAAAACTTTAGACTCTTTTGACAGAGTATTTGATACAAAAACAGATAGTTCATTTGTCTTGATACGCAAACTTCGGCCAGACTCATTAAAATTCCTTGCTTTCTTTACATCGGTAGCCGGTTGCTTTGGAAATAGAGGTCAGTCTGATTATGCCGCGGCTAATGAGGTGGTTAATAAATTAGCCAAATACCTGGATCAACATTGGGCAGGTAGGGTGCTGGCCATTAATTGGGGGCCATGGGATAAAACCGGCATGGTTGCTCCTGAGATAAAGAAACAATTTATGGAAAGAGGTATTCAGTTGATTCCCCCTTCTGTTGGACGTTATATATTTGAACAAGAGTTGAGATGTGGTAACAAAGGTGACGTTGAGGTAGTAATAGGAGGTGGGCCATGGGGGATATAGCAATAGTTGGTATGGCTTGCGTTTTTCCTGGTGCCAAAAACATTCAGGAATACTGGCAGAATATTTTAGATAAAGTGGATTCTACAGGCAATCCACCGGAAGAATGGGAATCAGAGCGGTACTTTGATCCAGACTCAACTACCAATGACCGGATTTATTGCAAAAGGGGTGGGTACTTAGGAGATCTGGCGAGTTTTAATCCTTATGAACACGGTGTTATGCCTTTGGCATTGGATGGTGGAGAACCGGACCACTATCTTACACTAAAGGTTGCAAAAGATGCTTTAAATGATGCAGGTTATTCTAAGAATTCAGTTAATCAGGAACGTACCGAGGTAATTATAGGCAGAGGGACTTATATAAATAGAGGGGTTACAAACCTCTTCCAACACGGTGTGGTAATTGACCAGACTATTCAAATACTTAAAGAACTCCATCCAGAACATACAGAGACAGAGTTAAATACTATCAAAAGGCATCTTAAAGAAAAACTTCCACCATTTAACGCAGAGACGGTACCATGTTTAGTCCCCAATGTCCTGGCCGGTCGTATTTCAAACAAATTAGACTTCATGGGAGCAAACTATCTAGTGGATGCAGCTTGTGCTTCTTCGCTTATGTCCGTAGAACATGGCATGAGAGACCTGTTGCACGGAAAATGTGATATGGCAGTAGTTGGAGGTGTTAATGTTTCAATACCACCTCCAATATTAATGATTTTTTGCCAAATTAACGCTCTCTCCCGTCATCAGAAAATTCGACCTTTCGACGAAGCCGCTGATGGTACATTGCTGGGAGAAGGAGTGGGAATTGTTGTCCTCAAGAGGAAGAAAGATGCCGAACGTGATAATGACCGTATATACGCAACATTAAAGGCTGTTGGAGTGGCTAGTGATGGCCGGGGCCTTGGCTTACTGGCTCCAAGAGTAGAGGGACAGGTACTTGCAATGAAACGCGCCTATGAGGATGCAAAAATTTCTCCTCAAACTGTTGAATTGATAGAAGCCCATGGAACAGGAGTGCCACTGGGTGATATTACTGAAATTGAAGCAATGCGTAACGTTTTTGGTTCAAGAAACGGAAAACGTCCTTCATGTGCAGTAGGTACTGTCAAATCTATGATCGGTCATCTTATCCCCGCCACGGGCATTGCTGGTTTGATAAAAACTACTCTTGCCTTGCATCACAAAATACTTCCTCCAACTATTAACTGTGACAAACCAAACCCAAAACTGGGGCTGGAGAAAACTCCATTCTACATAAACACTGAAACACGCCCATGGATTCATGGCCATCAGAAATTTCCTCGCAGGGCGGGTGTAAATGCTTTTGGTTTTGGAGGGATCAATGCACATGCGATCCTCGAAGAATACACAGAAAAGAAAGATGCTAAAAAAGTAAATATTCATCGTAACTGGGATACTGAAGTTTTTCTTTTTAGAGGCGGCTCTCGCTTAGAACTGATACAGGAGATTAATCAGACCAGATTGTATATAACAAAAAACCCAAATATATCTATTAAAGACCTTGCTTTTACATTAAATGTAGGACAAGGAAAATCGTCTTGTAGATTGGCAGTGGTGGCTAATGCCTGTGAAGAATTAGCACAAAAACTTGAACATACGGCTAAACGTCTGGCAGACACTTCCCGTACTCGAATACGAGACAAGAGCGGAATTTATTTCTTTGAAGAACCCTTAGGAAAAGATGGTAAAGTGGCATTTCTTTTTCCGGGAGAAGGTTCACAATATATCAATATGCTCTCCGATTTATGCATTCATTTTCCAGAAATAAGAGCTTGCTTTGATTTAGTTGATCGCGCGTTTATCAAACGTAAGCGAAACTATTCACCCAGTCAAACTATTTTCAAATTACCGCTTGGCCAAGATAAGAGTGAAGAAATGCTTTGGGATATGGATAGTGCTGCAGAATCTGTGTTTACAGCCAGCCAGGCCCTCCTTAAACTTATGGAGCGTTTGGGCCTTTGCCCAGACATCCTTGTAGGTCATAGTACTGGGGAATATTCTGCACTCCTTGCATCAGGAATGCTTGTAATGGAAAATGAAGATCAATTTATAGAATTTGTTCTTGGTGTTAATAAGGTATATGAAAAACTGGAAAAAAGTGGAAAAATTGCAGAAGGAGTTCTGCTATCAGTTGGTACAGGAGACAGAGGGTCAGTGCTGTCCGTATTAAAACAAAGCCCAGAGCAACTGTATGTAGCGATGGATAACTGTCCACATCAGGTTATTCTATGTGGCTCAGAGGCGGCAGTATCGTATGCAGAAAATGCTTTCCGCGAAAATGGTGCAATCTGTAATCGACTACCTTTTAGTAGGGCTTATCATACCCCGCTTTTTAAATCAATCATTACTCCACTTAGAAAATATTTTGATAAACTAGAAATAAAGAAGCCTCGAGTAAAAACTTACTCATGCGCTTCTGCCAAACCCTATCCAAATAATCCTGATGGAATTAGTGATCTTTTGACCTCTCAATGGGCCCGTAAAGTGCGCTTTACAGAAACAATAGAGGCATTATACGACGAAGGGGTGCGCATTTTTATTGAGGTAGGTCCTCGAGGGAATTTGACGGCTTTTGTTGATGATATTTTGAGAAAAAAACCCTATCTGGCGGTGGCATCTAACCTACACAGACTTACTGGCACTACCCAACTTAACCATATGGTTGGCCTACTCTATGCGCATCACGTACCGCTCAATCCGGAGATCCTCTATGAATACCGTGCACCAGAAAAGCACATTTTAGATAAATCAGAAGAGGAACTTTCAAAAACGAAGGGAACATCGGATAGATCCGTAAAAATTAGCACGGTACTTCCCCGTATCAATCTTAAAGGTATACAGCTAAAACATAAAGTAGGGACATCACCCTTTAAAGCCTCAATGGATGAGGTAAAAGTTACTGATAAATCAAATGGGCCAAAAACTGAGCACGGCATACAAACGCCACTTGTCTCATCATCCTTGCCTGATACTGAATCGACCTCAAGATCTCAAGTTATGTCTTCATATTTCGAAAACATGGAGGAATTTCTGAAAATACAGACTGATGTATATCAGGCTTTTTTAACTCAAAATGGTGCGAACACAGGACACATTACAAGCAGCCGTCAAGAGGATGATGAACAATGCCGGTCTGCATTTTCTACTCCGTCTCTCTCTTCGTTACCAACGGCTCCAGAGAAAAATGATTTCGGTCAATCTGCTACATTTATAAGTGAGGTAGTGTCTCTTACGCCAGGCAAACAGGTAATAGCCATCTGTGAGTTGGATCTAAACAGGAACAAGTTTTTAAGAGATCATACTATTGGCGGAGAAATTTCGGAATCAGATTCTGAATTAGAAGCACTGCCTGTTGTTCCATTAACATTCAGTATGGAAGTAATGGCCGAGGGGGCCGCTTTGTTGATGAATGACAGAAAATTAACGGGTATGAGAGAGATTCGGGCTTACAGATGGATAGGTTTGGATGATGAAGAAAAAACCTTACAAATTTTTGCAGAAAAAGTGCAGAGCATTGAGGGTGCTGAAGAAGTAAAAGTCCAAATACGTGAAGTTGACATTTTGAATTTGTCACAGATCAAACCCGGACTACCAATAATTGAAGGCTTCATGGTTTTTGATAATATGTATCAGGAAGCTCCAGAGCCAGGACTCCTTAATCTAACTTCATCACGGCCATCCAAATGGGCTGGTGTTGAACTTTACGATGGTTTCATGTTTCACGGTCCTTCGCTTCAGGGAGTAGCTTCTATGGATACATGGGGGGAAGATGGTGTCACTGCAACATTGAGGGCAATGCCAGAGGATGCATTATTTGATTCATCCACCAAAGCAAATTTCATGAGTGACCCTGTTGTACTCGATGCCGCAGGCCAAGTTATTGCATATTGGACTTCAGATCATTTAACGAAAGGATTTCATATTTTCCCCTTCCGTGTGGAAGCCATTCATATTTACGGTCCACGCCTTAAGGCTCCTGAAACAGCAAAATGTCACGCAAAGATTAGTTTAGTAGGAGATGATATGGTTCGATCAGACATTGACATTATAGGGCCTAACGGTTGTTTGCGGTTCCGTCTGCTCGGTTGGTGGGATAAGCGCTTTACAATGCCCAGGGAATTTTACGATATTCTTAGTAAACCACAGGATGGCATTTTGAGTACTTCATACTCTGCACCAACTGAACGATTTGCAGAATCTCAACAACTGGAATGTACTTTATTTAACACAATTTCACATGAGTTTCTGGAAGATCATGACAGGATTTGGGAGCGAGTTTTGGCTCGTCTTACTCTAGGTAGAAATGAACGTGACTATTGGCAAAGCTTAAAAGGGGCTAACAAACGCCGCCTTGATTGGCTCTTCGGAAGGATTGCTGCAAAAGACGCAGTAAGGCTCTTGTCCAGAAAACGTTATGGTGTTAATCTATACCCTGCGGATATTGAGATTGAAAACGACGAATTTGGTAAACCAAAGGTAGCTAACATAAGATCTAAGGAACCAATACCGCTACCAAGCATATCTCTTTCTCATACTTCCGGTATTGCAGTCGCAATAGCCGGTTATCTCGACCAAGGATTAGGAGTTGGTGTGGATACGGAATGTCTGCGTCTCTTGGAGGAAGGTTTTGATCAAATAGCCTTTTCTTCTGAGGAAAGGGTAATGCTGTTCAGGTTCAAAAATTCTGAGAAAATTAAATGGACTCTTAGTGCATGGTGCGCGAAAGAGGCTGTTTCTAAAGCGTTAGGGCGTGGATTAATGGGACAGCCAAACAAATTAGTTGTAAAAGACATAGACTGCAACTTGGGAATTATAAATGTGGAAATTTCTGACCAGCTATCCGGTATTGATCCAAATTTATTTGGGAGTAGTATACCTGTACACATTTTTATTAATGATAATATAATTATAGCGAGCACAATCTGTAAGATAAAATAAAATGGAAAATAATAATAAATCGCAAATATTCACCAGAGAAGAAATTCTTAACGGTCTAATCGAAATTTTAAAAGACATGACCAGTGACTGGGACATGGAGTTTGATAATCCCATTGGAACTGATACAAAACTCATTAATGATCTTGGTTTTGAGTCCATAGATATTGTGCAGCTTGTTGTCGCTATCGAAGAGCGTTTTCGCTGTCGAAAAATGCCTTTTGAAGAAATTTTTATGGTTGATGGTAGATATGTTGATGAAATACTGGTGCGAGATACAGTAGATTTCCTTTCTCGGCATATTATACAATAAATAAAACAATAAAGGAGATATAATGAATCCTACAGTATTGATTGGTCTTGACGGTGCTACTTACTCTATTCTGGATCCGCTTATGAAAGATGGGACAATGCCGTTTCTTAAGGAATTTTTGGATGATGGAGTAAGAGCAGAACTCCTCTCTACTGCCAACCCTCTAACACCTCCAGCCTGGATTTCTTTGATGACTGGTCGTACTCCCGGTAATCATGGAGTTTTCGACTTTATATGGGCCGAGGAACGAAAAACTGACCACTATTTTACACTTTACAATTTTCGTGACATCCAATGCGAAACCATATGGTCAATCGTTAGCCGTCAAAACGGTAAAATTTGTTCGCTTAATTATCCAATGATGTCACCGCCACCAAGTGTCTCCGGCTTTATCGTGCCTGGTCTTGTTTCATGGAAACATTTACGTCTAAATGTTCATCCACCTGAACTATATCCAAAGTTGAAGGAACTGCCCGGCTTTAATGCCAAGGAATTAGCCTGGGACTTTGAAATGGAAAAAAAAGCTACAAAGGAAGTCCCTCACGAAGAGTATGAAAACTGGATAAAATTTCACATTTGCAGAGAAAAGCATTGGTTTGAGATAATGCGCTATATAATGAAAAATGATCCTTGTCACTTGACGGCTATCTTATTTGACGGTGTAGACAAGCTTTTGCATATTGGATGGAGATTTCTGTATCCAGATCACTTTCCAGAAAACCCATCAGCATGGGAGTTGAAAATCCGTAACCTGTGTCTTGAGTACTTTAGAGATCTGGATGGCTTTATCGCGGAAATTGCCGCTTTAGCCGGTAAGGATGCCAGGATTTTCATAGCATCTGACCATGGATTTGGGCCTTCATGGGAAGTTTTCAGGGTAAATACGTGGCTTCACAGTAAGGGTTATCTTACATGGAAAAATACTGATCACTATCGTGAAAAGGACAAAAAAAATGCAGAAAAGTTGGTGCAAAGTCATTTTGTTCTTTTAGATTGGGATAAAACTACTGCTTACGCGCGTACTACTACTTCTAATGGTATTTATATCCGGGTTGACAATGGAACAAATCACTCAGGAATACCACCACATGAATATGAATCGTTTCGTAAACACCTCATCGAGGAATTAGAGACAGTATGTGACGAAGCGACAGGTGAGCGTATTATAAAAAAAATCTTAACGAAGGAAGAGGCATTTCCAGGCGTCCACAATGAGCAAGCTCCGGACCTCACGCTGGTAATGCGAGACCATAGTTTTATTTCTATTTTAAATAAAACACCGGTAATTTATAAAAGGCCTAATGTCGAAGGCACTCATTACCCAGAGGGCGTATTCATGGCAAGAGGGCCGGGTATTCTAAAGGGAGCAACTGTGCCACAATTATCAATTGAAGATGTAGCACCAACCCTTTTATATAGCGTTGGACTCGATATTCCCAATAATTTTGATGGACAAATGCCGAACACAATATTTGACTCATCATATCTCGCAAATAATCCGTATCGCATTGGAGGGCCAACGATACCAGTTGATTCCTGCCAGGAGCAGAGCAATAGTGATACTATGAATGCAGAAGAGGAAGAAATAATTTTTGATAAACTCAAGGCACTTGGATACATCGAATAAAGGTTTAAATAGTTAAGAAATATGAATAGAATTTCATTTAAAGACGTAACAATAAACTATAGAAGTGTTGGTGTCGGTGAAAATGTGGTGTTAATACATGGCCTTGCTACAAACCACTCTTTCTGGCATCTTAGTGTGCTTCGGTCTTTGTCCATGGATTATCGTGTGACTACTTACGATTTGCGTGGTCATGGCTATAGCAATATGACTCCTTCTGGTTATACATCATCAGATATGATTGAAGACCTTCATAATTTGCTTAATCATCTCGGTATATCAAATGCTCATCTTATAGGGCATAGTTTTGGAGGAGTCGTGGCATTGCATTATGCTGCTGTTTATCCTGAACAGGTTGTTAGTCTTACCATAGCTGATTCACGGGTGAGGTCAGTTCAGCCATATCAAAAGTTTAAGGATTGGCAGATATGGAAAGTGTTGAAGGAAAAATTTGAGGAACTTTCTATCTCCATTTCTGACGATGAAACAGAGGCCGGTATTTCGGTGTTGGAACAGTTAGCTCTTTATAAGTTAAGGAACAAAGGGCAAATTAGTACAGAAGATCAACTGTTTATTCCACTCAGATTATGGGGTAGCGGAAACAGATCAGCTGAACAGTGGATACGACTACTACAAACTACGACAGCTAAAAAGGATCTGACTTCCCTGTCGGGATTGACTTTGAAAAAACTGTCTACAATCAATCAGCCAACACTAACAATTTATGGTGAAAAATCATCAGTGCTACAGTCGTTTCAAGGATTACGTAAATATTTGCCAAGTTGCAAGGCCATTATTGTCCCACATGTAGGGCACTTTTTCCCCATATCACGACCAAAAATATTTATAAAATTGGTTAAACAGTTTTTGTTGGATGTTGACTATAATAGGCAAACTTTTCCACATGGTGTTAAAAGTTTTAATAAAAAATATTCAGAGATTTTAAAATAAAAATTCAAAATTTGGTATTTTTATGTTTTACATTTAAGGAGGTGTTTCGGTGAAATACAGATGGATACTTTTATTTGTGCTCGTTTTAATCTTTTTTGGCATTGGTGTTTTACGCGTAAATAAATTATTTGGTGCTGGTAGAAAAGATTCTGGTATACAAGAACGCTCTATTAAAGGACTCGCGGGAAGAAACAGGCTTGCCAATGGTCCCGGTGATTATCACAGAAAGATACGTTTTAATTGGAAAAAACGTTTTTATAAAATCCACGTTCCTCCTCAGTATAACAAGTCGACTCCTACCTCGGTTGTTGTGGTATGCCACGGTGGAGGTGGCAATCCGGATAGTGCACGACATGCCTCTAATATGGATGAAACCGCCGACAGGGAGGGTTTCATAGTCGTCTACCCTGCAGGAAGCAGTATAAAGTGGTTCCTGAAAGACCGTTTGCTTATCTGGAATGACGGCAGACCTTATAAAGATGGAACACAAAGTAAAATTAATGATGTCGGTTACATTGAAAAATTACTTGATGAGTTGCAAATACTGTTCAATGTAGATACAAAGCGGGTTTATGCATGTGGATATTCAAACGGGGCACAATTCACCTACCGGCTGGCAAAAAGGACAGATCGTTTTGCCGCAATCGCCTTAATAGCAGGACAGCGTCCTGCACATGATCCTTACGATCCTCCACCATCTAGACCAATATCTATAATGCAATTTATGGGTGTAGAAGATAAGATTGGCATGTATTACGGCGGAAGTACACCGCCTGGAGCTGGCTTAAAGGGTGTTGCGAAACCTGTTACAGCGGTAATAGAATCATGGGTTGAATTCAATCAATGTTCTCATACGCCAGTTGAGGTTAAAAGGATTGGTAAAGCGGTCTTGACTAGATATGGGTCGGGTCAGGACGGTGCTGAAGTCGCGTTCTGGAAACTTGAGGACGGCGGGCATACATGGCCAGGCGGTGGTGAGGCGGATCCGAGAGCAGAAAAACTTGGTCTGGGCAAGATGGGTCATATCAATCGGGATATCAATGCATCTGATCTTATGTGGGAGTTTTTTAGAAAACATACTCTTAATTAAACTAAACAAAAATGAAAAACAGAGCACTATCTGAACTTCGAATCATTGACCTGACCCATTACATTGCTGGCCCTTATTGCACAAAGTTGATGGCTGGCTTTGGAGCAGATGTCATAAAGATAGAACGGCCACAGACCGGTGACAAACTTAGAAGTGTGCCGCCATTTAATAAGAATGAAAATGGAGTAGAGCATAGTATTCCTTTTCATTGGTTAAACACCGGAAAAAAAAGTGTTACACTAGATCTTAAAACAGAGAGAGACGTAGGTGCCTTCAAAAAATTAGTACAAAACGCTGATGTCGTTGTCGAAAATTTTTCTCCTCGGGTGATGCCTGGTCTAGGTTTGGGGTATGGTGAGCTTCTAAAAATAAATCCTAATTTAATAATGGCTTCAATTTCAAACTTTGGGCAAACAGGGCCTTACAAGGATTATCAGGTTGATGAGATTGAGTTGAGCGCAATGTGTGGTGCAATGTATATGACAGGTGAGGAATGCATGCCGCCGCTTACACCAGGGCCGGCTTTATGCCAATACTCTGCTGGTATGCATGCGTACCTGGCAATTCTTTTTGCTTTGTTTCAACGTAAAAATAGTGGAGGTGGGAAATATATAGACGTTTCTATTATGGAATCAGGATTGGAATATATCGAAAATGCGGTTACCAACTTTTTACATTTAGGAAAGATTGCCAAGAGAGGCGCGCATACGTTTGCGCCTTGGGGCCTTTATAAATGCCTAGATGGATACGCAACTGTTATTTGCGCCCCTTTTCGACATTGGACTCGAGGTGTTAACATTTTCCAGGAACCTCGTCTTATGGCGGACAAATACAAACATGTGAAATATAGATCACAACATCGTAAAGAAGTGGACGAACTTATACAACCTTGGTTGAGTAAGAATAAAAAGAAGGATATTTTTCAGTTGGGACAGGGACATAACTTTGCTTTTGGTTACCTTTCTACTTTTGACGAGGTGCTTGAATCACCACAGCACAAGGACAGAGGGTTTTTTGTGGAAGTCGATCATCCGGTGGTTGGAAAACATAAGTATTGTGGCGCACCTTTTATTATGAGTGAAACGCCCTGGAAAACGCTCAGGGCCCCTCTGCTTGGTGAACACAACCAGGATATTTTAAATAATTTCCAGGATGAGTCAGAAAAGAAAACTCAGCATTTAAAGGAAGATTATATCGTGGCAACTGAAAAATTACCATTGAATGGGATACGAGTTATAGATTTGACGCATGCCTGGTCTGGCCCTCATTGTACACGATTGTTGGCCGACTTCGGTGCTGAAGTGATCAGGGTTGAATATGCTCAACGAATGGGGCTTTTCAGAGGCGGGATAAAAGAGAATCAAGGATACAACAAACAGCCAGCATGGTTCCAACTTAACCGAAATAAATACGCTATAACATTAGACCTTAAGAATGAAAAAGATCGTGACTCTTTTGCAGATTTAGTGAAGAGCGCTGACATAGTGATTGAGAATGCAAGAACCGGAGTCATGGACAGATTAGGTTTTGGTTACAAAAAATTAATTGGGATTAAGCCGAACTTAATTATGGTATCTATGCCCGCATTTGGTAATACCGGGCCATATGCCATTAATACTGCTTACGGTGCAGTGCTCGAGGCAATGAGTGGTATTCAGAATTTGACAGCTTATGGTAAGAACGAAAAGCCGCAGAGGGTCAGAGAAATGGATGTCGTTAATGGAATTGGAGGGGCCTGTGCTGCCATGACCGCTCTTTTACACAGACAGAGGACAGGGTGTGGTCAACATGTTGATATGTCACAGATGGAGTTCCCTACACATGCTTTGATTGGTGAGCATTTATTGGAATTTGTGATGAACAAAACTCATGTTTCACCGATGGGAAACAGACATCTCTGTTTTGCGCCGCAAGGATGCTACCGATGTCAAGGTGAGGACAAATGGGTAACTCTTACGGTACGTACTGAGGATGAGTGGCGGAAGCTTTGTGATGTGTTAGGACATCCTGAGTGGAAAACAGATACACGCTTTGCTTCCCGAGTGGCCAGGGTAGAAAACCATGAGGAATTGGACTGTTTGATAGAAGAGTGGACAACCAAACATACTCATTATGAAGCAATGCGGATACTTCAGAATAATAGTATAGCTTCAGGTGCAGTTTTAAATGTGGCAGAGATTAGCACAGATCCACACTTGAGGAAACGTGGTTACTTTACTAAAAGTAAGGATGGCGTTGGGGGACTATTCCCAGGAATGCCCTTTCGTTTATCTAATGGAAATGGAGGAATTAGGTGGGTTGGGCCTGATTTAGGACAACATAATGAATACGTTCTCTGCGAAATGCTGGGACGACCAAGAGCTGAAGTTAAACCAATAAATGAAAATGAGATAGGCACAGCTTATGATACAGAATAGAATTATAACTCAAAATGAGAATGAATTATAGACCTTATTTTCTTACCCAGAAATGAACTTGTTTTCGTGTAAGGGTAGTTATCGTAAAAAAATGTATAAGACTAAAAAGAAACTAGATACATATCGGGGTTTAGTAGTTAACGACTTTAGAAAGATCGCCGCTAATGGGTTCGGTGATCCTTATAATTCTTATCCTCATTCTATGGCTTGGTTCCAAGATCATCTTTACGTTGGCACTACGCGCGCTAATCTGGCTAATAGAGCGAAACAGGTTACTAGCAATACTCCAGATCGTGTAGGGGACATTTGGCCTGTAAGAATACCAAAGAATTACTTTGATAATGATCTGCGTGCGGAGATATGGCGTTATAATCCTCCTAATGATAAGTGGAAGAAGGTATTTACTTCTTCAACGCTTAAAGGCATTGACGGTTATGATGTCCCATTAAGCATAGGATTTCGCTGTATGACATCGTTTCAGGGGCTTAACGATATTTCGCCGGCTCTTTATGTACCAACATGGGGCACTCATCAATCGCCAAAATCTATAATGTTAAGATCGGTAGATGGTGCTAGTTTTGAAGAGTGTGCCGAAATTGATCCGGGATCACCTTATGAAAAGCCTAGGGGATTAAGAGGACTAGTATCATATAAAAATCGTCTTTTTGCATCACCAGTCGTAGGCCAACAACGTTTAGAACCAAACCTCGCTAGATTTATGGCGGTTTTGGTAAGTTCAGAGCCAGACCGTGGTAAGTGGCAGTTAGCGTGCGAACCTCATTTTGGAGATCCTAATAATCTGTCAGTTTTTCATATGACAACGTATAATGGACTTCTTTATGCCGGGACATTAAATGTAAATGAAGGTTTTCAAATTTGGAAAACTGATGCTGAAGGGGAGCCTCCATTTCACTGGAAAAAAGTTATTACTAATGGTGCGTATAGAGGAAAGTTAAACCAGATGGCGATGACGCTAACGCCATTTAATGGCCAGTTATATGTGGGAAGCGCTATTCAAAACTGTGGATTTGATTTTGACAATAATATTGGACCGGCATCACCTGAGTTGATTCGAATTAATCCTGATGATTCATGGGACTTGATTGTTGGTGATACCAGGTTTACTCCATCTGGGCTTAAGTCTCCACTGAGTGGTCTTGGGCCTGGATTTGGAAGTCCCTTTGCCGGTTACATCTGGTCTATGTGCGAGCATGATGGCTGGCTGTACACTGGCACAGCTGTCTGGACTGTATTTTTAAGGTACGCGGGGAGACATGACAAATGGCCGGAAAGAATACGTAAAAAACTATCTGCCAATAACATAGAAAGGTTGATACAGAAATCAGGAGGTTGTGATCTTTGGAGAACCAGAGATGGCTCCCATTGGATACCTGTTACCCAAAACGGTTTTGATAATTGTTTTAACATTGGATTCAGGACTATGGCGTCAACACCATATGGTCTGTCTATTGGAGCGGCCAATCCATTTGCGCCGGAGGTGGCTGTTAATAGAGTTGCAGGATGGAACTACGAAAACAATCCTAAAGGTAGCCTGGAGGTATGGCTAGGTTTGCACAATTCTGATGGGATCAAGGATTCTTGTTCTGCAAAAAATGACTCAACTCATTCGAATGGAGTTGATCTTATTTCAAACAAGTTAAATAGAGATGGTAGAGAATTATTGGAAATGATGATTGACCAGTTCTATGGAGGTAGTGGTTTTCGTCACTTCGGTTTTTGGAGGGATGGAATTAATGATGCGATGTCAGCATGCGAAAACTTGATGGATGAAGTATTAGCATTTATTCCGGAAAAGAATGGAACGGTTATTGATTTGGTTAGTTCTCAGGGCCCAACGACACGGTCACTTCTGAAACATTTTTCTCCTAAGGCGGTTACAGGAATAAGCACTAATAGAAAGAGCTACTTAGCCTGTAGAAAAGAGACTCCCGGAGTGAAATTTCTATACATGGATATGAAACTACCTAAGTTCGATTTGCCAGCAAAATCATTCGATTATGTTGTTTGGGTTAAATGGCCCAGCCAACCATGTTCTGTACGAAAACTACTCAGAGAAAGCTTTCGTCTTCTAAAGCACGGCGGTCAGTTGGTGTGTTTTGATGTCTTAAATCTTACTGCAGTTAAAAACGGTAAGCGGAACAATGGCGACGCTTCTAGTCATCAAATTAGAACGCAGACTGAGTATAGAAAGCTCTTACGTATGGTAGGGTTTAAAAGAATTCGACTTGCGGATGTTACTGCTGAATGTCGAGACGGCTTTCAAAAACACACAGAGGGGTATCTTATGCTGATGGAATTATCCGGAGAAACAGATAAAGATATGTTACAACAAATGAGAGTTTATTTCTCTAGAATGGTAAAAACAACAAAACAATGCTTATTAATATCAGGACATAAACAGCAGAAAATAAGCAGAAAAAACCAAGCGAACAGAAAAGTTTTTTATAATTAAAATGTAATTAAACAATAAAAAAGTGGAATGAAGAGTGTTAGAATAAAGGTAATTTATCAGGCTTTCAATAATTACATTTTGTCAGCCGATTTCTTTAAATATTTTCGTGGTTGAATGGAGGCAAGACTAATGAAGAATATATTACTTATTAACCCAAGATACAATATGGAGACCCTGCGGGTTGCTGATGATAAACAGTTAGACACTAAAGCTGATAATTTGCCTCTCGGCCTGGCTACAGTAGCCGCTCTTACACCAGATGGTATTAATGTTGATATTTGGGATGAATTCGTTCGTCCCCCGATTATAGATGATACCCAGTTAAAAAAGAAGTACGATCTTGTAGGAGTTACAAGCTCCAGGGTCACGATGTTGCGTGCTAGGGAGATTGGCGCTTTTTTCAGGCAACGAGGTGTAACCGTTGTAATTGGGGGGCCTGGAGTTTCGGGCAGTCCTGACCGTTGTCGCGAATATTTTGATACTCTTATCATCGGTGAAGCCGAATTAATCTGGCCAAAGTTCGTTCGAGACTGGCAAACAGGTAACTATAGAGCGGAGTACAGACAGATTGAAAAACCTGACATTTTATTAAGTCCCTTACCTAAGTGGGAAAGTATCGTTGGGGACGTAAAAAAGTACGCCATGGGCGGTGTACAAACCACTCGTGGATGTCCTTTCGATTGTGAATTTTGTGATGTGGTATTCTTAAATGGACGACGGCAAAGACACAAAACTATTGAAAGAGTACTTGAAGAGGTTAGAGTCCTGGAGCAGTTGGGTATGTCAACCGTTTATTTTGCTGATGACAATTTAGTAGGTGATCATCCTTATGCAAAGGAGCTACTGCACGCGCTCATCCCCCTGAACAACTCTTTTGACAATCCACTGAAGTTTTCTACTCAAGCGAGTATAGATGCCAGTAGAGATGATAAGCTTATGGAGCTGTTGGCAGATGCAAATTTTTATGAAATGCTTGTTGGTATAGAATCACCTAACAAAGAATCTCTTAAGGAAATGGGTAAGTTTAATAACTTGAAAGGAGATCTTGTTGAAGAGGTTCACAAAATACTTTCATATGGGATATCTGTTCGTGGAGCTTTGATTGGAGGCTTAGACCATGATGATATCGATATTTTCGATAGACACTTCGAATTTATCCAAAAATCGTTTCTGCCTTCTGTTTCACTGCACATGCTCAATGCTCCTATAGGTACAAAGTTGTGGAGAAGATTGCGTGAAGAAGGGCGGGTCATAGATATATTCAAGATAACTGATAAGGTTACTAGAAGAATTATTAGCAATGTATTGCCCAAGCGTATGACCAGAGTAGAGCTTATGCAAGGATTTAGAAGTTTGTACGATAGAGTATTCAACTGGGAAAGTTTTAAGGAACGCATGTTTGGCTTTGTCTCAATTATCAATCGGCGTCCAAATGTGCAACAGGCAGAGGTGTCTATTCAGGAGTTGTTAAAATTGGGAACAACCATGAATGTTAGTCCGGAGGGGTGTAAAGCCATAAATGAGATTTTTAGATATACAGAGGAAAAAGCGCCTTATATGCTTGGCAGGGTAAAAGAGCTAGTCGTTCAGTTTACAAAGTATTCTGAAACAGCACGGGATCTTATTCCTAAGTTGGATCAACAGATAGAGCTTGAATCATCAGGGAAACTTACATTTGAACTGGACGACCGTCCACTTACAGTTCCCGCAGGCTTTATGAAAGCATATAAGTCAATATTTCCGGACATACATCGTCATGCATATTTGGGCCTGACAGAAAAGGACAAGATATCAGAGGTACTAACCAGGGTTTTTGTGGATTTTCTCTTTCGGGAAAAGGACTTTATTCAGTTAGAAGATTACCACGTCTCTTTACTTAACAAAATTACTGATAAGGTTTGTGCCGAGTTTAACGAAAATTCACGTGAAAGACATATAATTGGTGAGACTGAGAATATAACCGTACCAAATGTAAAACGACTTAGACTAGGAGAAGATATCATTAAAAGTGTGGAACAAGAACTCATCAAACTCGTGCAAGCAGAAACTGAAAAACAAGAGATTATGAACTAATTTAAATATTTGAGAAGCAATAATAGAGAGAGATTAAACAACTTTCATAGGAAATGGAATGATATGAATCAAAACAAAGTAGATATTAATACTAGTTATGATAACATAATTGACGATCCTTTAAATCAGGAATTTTATGATAACAGTGATTTTTTTAACTTTGGGTTTTGGCGTGAAAATACCAAGTCTGCAAAAGAGGCGTGTGAAAATTTGATGGAGGAACTATTGGCTTGCATACCAAAAAAAACAGGGAATATACTAGATGTTGCCTGTGGTAAGGGTGCGACCACGCGCCATTTGTTAAAGTATTATAAACCGGAAAGAGTAACCGGTATCAATATTTCAGAAACACAACTGGATGTTTGCAAAAATAATGCGCCTAAATGTAAGTTTTCTTTGATGGATGCCACGGAACTTGATTTTAATAAAAACACTTTTAATAATATTATCTGTGTCGAAGCTGCACAGCACTTCAGTACACGCAATAAATTCCTTGAAGAAGCCTATCGTGTCTTAAAACCGGGCGGGAAGATTGTACTTTCCGATATTCTGGCAAGCCGGTCAGTGTGTTACAGAGACACATCAATGTACCCTAAAGAGAATTATCTTGAAAATATAGAATCATACCATTCAATTTTAGAGAAAATTGGATTCAAAACAATACAGATACGTGATGAGACACGCGTCTGTTGGGGTGGAATGTATTCTAATAGAGAACGCTTTTTTAGGGATAAATTACAGAAAAATGAATTAAGTTATTTTGTTTTTAGAAAGTCAATGCTAAGATTATCTTTTTTAAATAATAACCTGACTAATTACGTATTAGTAAATGCAATAAAACCAAACTAAATGTGTTTGCCTAATCAAATGATAATGGTGCTATTTAAAAGTATTTAATGATATCAACCTGGCAATTTAAATACGTGATATTGTTGGCAGCATATCTGGTTGACATGTAATACGCTGTGCTCTTATGGATGGCGTCTAAATAATTGTCGAATTAATGTAATTATCGCATAAAGGGTGAGGCTACTCAAATCACTCAATTTAGATATTAATAGCAATGAAAAATATATTACTAATTAATCCAAGTTATAAACTGGAAATCAGGTGGATCGTAAACGAAGGAGAAATTGACGTTAAAGCAGACTATATGCCGCTCGGATTAGCTACAGTGGCGGGACTTACTCCAGATGAGTATCATGTAGACATTTGGGATGAACTTGTCCGTGGCCCTATTGAGGAAAGTTCTTTAGCGTTAGAATATGACCTGGTTGGCGTTACTAGTCATAGTGCAAACTTAGGTCGAACACTAAAAATAGGAGGGTTTTTTCGGCAGCAGGGTTGCCTCATCGCAGTCGGTGGGCCAGGAGTTACTTCTAACCCGGATCGATGTCGTAAGCACTTTGACGTTCTCCTAATAGGAGAAGCTGAACTTATATGGCCCCAGTTTCTGCGCGAGTGGCAGTCCGGCAGCTACAAATCGGAATACCGACAAATTGAGAAACCTGATATTTCATTATCGAGCCCATTACCAAAGTGGGACAGCATTGCGTCTGATATAAAACGATATGCCATGGGTACTATTCAAACGACCCGTGGATGTCCTATTGATTGTGAGTTTTGTGATGTTATTTATCTTTATGGGAGGCGTCAGAGACATAAACGGATTGATCAGATACTTCAAGAGGTGCAAAACTTGCAGCGATTAGGCGTGAAAAATATATCTTTCAATGATGATAATTTTACAATTAATCACCGTATAGCAAAGGATGTATTGCAGGCACTCATTCCGAGGAATAACGAGTTTACTAAACCATTAAGGTTTATGACACAGCTAAGTATTGATATTGCGAGGGATGATGAGTTGCTTGAACTCTTGGCAAAAGCAAATTTTTATGAAGTGTTGATCGGTATTGAAACGCCAAACAAAGACTCTCTCAAGGAAATTGGGAAATATAATAATCTGAAGGGCGATCTAGTCGCAGAGGTTCACAAAGTACTCTCTTATGGTATAGCCGTACGTGGGGCCATGATTGTTGGTTTTGATCATGATGATGTCAGCATCTTTGATAGCCAATACAATTTTATACAGGAATGCTATATGCCTTCTATTTCTATGCATATGCTTAATGCTCCTGTGGGAACAAGGCTATGGAGACGATTGCGTGGAGAGGGACGAGTAATAGATGCATTTAGTATAGCGGATAAGTCGACACAACGTCTTTTCAACAACATTATTCCGAAACTTATGAGTCGTGTAGAGCTTATGCAGGGATTTCGGAATTTGTACGCTAAGTTGTTCACCTGGGAAAGTTTTAGGGAACGAATGTTTGGTTTTATTTCACTAGTTTGCTACCATCCAGAAGTCTTACAGAAGAGAGAATCAATTAAGGATCTGCTTGATTTGGGGCCTGGCCTGGATCTTGATACAGAGTCTTGCGAATCCATGGCAGAGATATTCAGATACACGGAACAGAAAGCCCCCCATCTTCTTGAAAGAGTAAAGGAACTAGTAGTTCAATTTGTTAGGTATCGAGCATCGGCTTACGATTTTCTTCCGGGGTTGGACGAACAGATAAGACTTGAATCATCCAATAAAATCAAAATTAATTTAGACAAGCGGCCTGTTATGATACCTCAGGTCTTTAGAGATGCTTATAAATCGATATTTCCGGACGTCTATAGTCGTGTTTATTTAAAGTTAGCAGAGAAGGACAAGACGCCAGAGGTTCTTGTGGACGCTCTTGTGGAATTTCTTGTCCACGAGGAAGGTTTCAGCCGGTTGGAAGAATACCATATTGCTTTGCTTAACGAAATTGCAGATAAAACTTGTGAGAGGTTTAATGACCAATCAACTAAAGAATGTGTATCGTCCGAACTTTCTAATACATCAATACCTAAAACTTCTCACTTACAACTTAGCGAAGACGTTCTGAAAGGTGTGGAGCAGGAACTTTTTAAACTTGTACAGGTATGAATAATGAGTTGGCCCCGTGCTACTGTCTCTTCAGCTTCCTACAGTAATATGTAAGCTGAGGAATTAATTATATTTTCAATTATTCATATTAGAGGCTGGCTTTTTACAACTTAGTGGGTAGCAACTACTATAAGTAAAACAAGTTGCAGGAGTGAGCTTCTTCAGTATAAAGATTTTAAATATTGAACTGGTGTACCGCCAACATGCAAAACGCTTGTGAAGGATTTGAACATGCGGGTCGTTCTGATGGATATTGAAGATTGAAATAATATTGCAAACAAGGAGAGGAGTAGTTAACTCATTTGGAAGACTTTATTCCAAGAATCAAAAAATCAGGAGGGCAAGTATATCCTAAATTAATGTTGGCACGAATTTATTTTAAGAATGGAGACTATAGCAGGACAATTGCTGAATGTCGTAATGCTCTGGAAATAAATCCACGGACATCTTCCGCTCATTTGATGATTGCTTTAGCCTTTTATAAAGAAGGACATTACTCTGAAGCAGTAGCATCCTCTAAAATGGCGTTAAGTATCAATTTTAGTATGTCAAAAGCTCATTTGTTGATAAGTAGTATATATAAGGAGCAAGGTAAATTGGCAGATGCAATCACTGAGTGCAAGATGGCAATAAACGCCAGTCCCAGGAATGCCTTATCTCATCTTTCTTTAGGAGAACTTTATCTTGGGCAAAATCTCTATGATGAGGCGGTTGATGCCTTACGTACTGCCGTAACGTTAAATAAAAAACTGACTAATGCGCGATACAAGATCGTCTATATTTATCTCAAACAGAGCAGGCAGACGGAAGCTGTTGAGGAATTAGAGAGAGCACTGAGGCTTAGTACGGAAACTGCCAGATTACATATAATTCTTGGTGATATTTACATGGCACGTCAAAACCATTCAGAAGCGCTAATAGAGTATCAAAAAGAACTACGTCTTTTTCCACAATCGGCAGAAGCGTATCACAAATCTGGCGAGGCATATATAAAATTGGATCAGTATAAAGAGGCTATTACCGTACTGAACAAGGCGTTTCAAATTAATCCTAAGCAGGCAGAATCAGCAGAACTGCTTGGTACAGTTTATTTAAAACTAGGCAAATTAAATAAGGCTTCCTTACACTATCGCTCAGCATTAAAATTGAATTCTCAATTAGCTGAAGCACATGCCGGTTTGGGAAAAATCTATACGTTGCAAGAACATTATTCAAAAGCGGTATCCGAATATTATTCAGCTCTTAAGATTATTGGTTGTGGTAAATTAGACTTACCTGAACCATTAATAAAAAAAACTATTAGTTTTTCAGATAGTTAAAAAAAATTAATAGTAACTCATTATTATTCTTATTAGTCATCTATTTAATTTTAGGGAGATTCTAAATTGGTCAAATCAAAGGAGTTGAATCCAAAGCCGAAGAAGAGTGTAAGCAAACAGGTTTCGAAGCCGAAGAAGAGTGTAGGCAAACAGGTTTCACTGCTAGTAAAGAGTGTAGAGGAAAGGGATTCTAAAGCGAATAAGAAGGAAATGGGAGAATTGGTTCTAAACAGAAAAGGGCAATATGGTGGAAAACTTGGCGAAATAACAAAAACTCAAGGCGATACTAAACCAATATTCATGGAGTATTATGGCAACAGCGATTTAATTAATTGGGGCTATTGGTATGAGGATACCAAGGATCAAAAAGAAGCTTGTGGAAATCTGATGGAAGAGTTGTTGGCCTTTATACCTAAAAAAACAGGAAATATCCTGGATGTTGCGTCTGAAAATAGTTCTTCTTCACACTATTTATTAAAATATTTTAAGCCTGAAAAGATAACTGGTATTAGCACTTCCGGAACCCAACTGGAGATATATAAGAAAAAGTCACCTGGTAGTAAATTTCTATTGATGGAACCTACAAACCTTGATTTTAAAGAGGCTTCATTCGCAAATGTTATTTGCGTAGAAGGAGCACCTCGCTTCAGGACACGCAACAAGTTTATCGAGGAAGCCTATCGTGTTCTAAAACCGCGTGGTAAACTCATTCTTACAGACATAATGGCTAATCAAAACATTTTTAAAGAGGGAACACAATTTCCTAAGGAGAACTATTTGGAAAATATTGAATCATACCGTTCTCTCTTGAAAAAGATTGGATTCCGTAAAGTGGAGATTCGTGATGCACTCCACTCTTGTTGGAAAGGAATGTATTATAACTTTATGCGGTTCTTAAAAAAGAAGACTGAAGAGAGGGAATTAAGGTTTTTTGCATCAAAAATAATTAATAATAAACTTTTTATCTTTGATCAGAATTTATCCGGTTATTTGTTAATTGTTGCAGAAAAACCTGAGTAAATAAACATTTTTAATCAATAAAAACAATTTGTTGAAAAAGGAGGATTTATAATGAATGTCACCGATAAGTGGGTTCCTGGAATGACTAAGCAGGATGGTGGGAAGATTGGAGGACACATTAAAGTTGCAATGAATTACCTAATGCAAAAGCGGCCTGATGAAGCAATTAAAGAAATTGATATGGCACTTGATGTGGAACCAAATAGTGCCATTGCTCGTACATTATTGGGGAGTGCTTACTATCAGCAAAATAAATTTGAGCAAGCGGTTGAAGAAGCGAAGGCTGTTCTATCAAGTGGCGGTAACCAAATAGGCGCACATCTATTATTAGCAAAGATTTATTCTGAACAGTTGAGAGATTATGAAGCTGAGGCTGAATTACAAGCAGCATCACGCTTAAATCCAAATCAACAACAGGGAAATAGGATTAGATCGCAGTTAGCAAGGATATACAGTAAGCAAAAGAAATATGACAAAGCGGAGAATGAATATCAGATCATGGTTGAGAATAATCCGAAAATGAAAATGGTACAAATGTCTCTCGCTAAAACATATATTATGCAGGAAAAATATGAGGATGCTATTCGCGAACTTAAGGGCATTTTGGAAAATAATCCTGAGTGGCATAATGTGCGTCGAATGCTAGGTAATGTGTATTTTAGACAGAAAAGATATGATGATGCATCTGCTGAGATTAGGATGTACTTGGACAGTACTAATAAAGCGGAAGATAGCAAGAAGCCCGGCTTATTTAAACGCCGTTCACCGCAAAAGGGATATGCACATTTTGTTTTGGGTTGCATTTGTATGGAGCAAGGCAATTATGGTGAAGCCATAAAGGAACTCCGTTTCGCCCTACAACAAAATCAACGTATGGCTATTGCTCATCAAAAAATAGGTAATATCCTTTTTGAGCAAGGCGATATACATAATTCAATTGTTGAGTTCAAAGCTGCGATAACATTGCAGCCACGTTCAGGATCTGCTTACGTGGATCTTGGTCATGCGTTTGTTAAGGCACGTAAAGAAGATGAAGCTATTGAAGCATACGAGAAAGCGCTGAAGATTAATCCTGAGTTAGAAGAGGCCCAGACGGCATTGGACAAACTAAAGTAATATGGGACTTCGAATATATTACCTTGATTAAAGCAATTTTATTATCTGCTAAATCTAATCAACTGAGAAAACTATATTATTGTTTTAACGACGGTTAGAAATAAAAAACAGTTGAGAAGTCCTGATGTTATCTCGAAAGCATGAAAACAAGCCTCTCTCTCATTTCTCCATCCACCCCCCCCTTTTTTTTTTATAGGGGGGGGGGGGTGTAAATACGTTTACAAAAATATGGAAATTGTTATAATGCGGCGACTATGAATGATTTACCTACACTCTGCTCAGATCTGGAAATTATCACAAAAGATAATAAGAAAGATCCTCGTTCGTATCTCATCAGGAAAACTGACTCTGGTGAGGTTTATGAGTTAAAAAATGAGGATTTCTTTCTTTGTAATCTTTTTAACGGTCAAAACTCTCTTTCCGAAATTAAATCTCAGTTTGCAGACCGTTTTAACGTCAGTATCAATTCAGACCAACTTAAGGCATTCATAAATCAGCTTGATGGAGAAGGACTTTTAATAAAAAGTGCCATTAAGTCACCATTTTTATCCATTCTTTCTCCGAATCATTCTTCCGAGAGCCGGAAGGAGTGGAATCTGTTTGATCCGGATAAACTGGTAATGTTATTGTATGCCAATTTCAGATGGTGTTATACAAAGGCGTTTGTAATAACTTCTGCTACTCTTTTTTTTCTGGCGTTTTGTGTACTGCTCAATAATTTTACAGTTTTTTTAAAAGAGTTGAAATATTTTACGAGTAGCTTGACAGTCGGATATCTATTCTTTGTTACATACTTGATATTCAACATTCCGTCTCAAATTGTTCAAGGAATTACGATTACTCACTACGGTGGTCATGCTAGAGGCTTTGGAGTAAGGTTGTTGTTTGATATTATACCGAGATTTTATTGTAAAATAAGTTGGAAGGATATACATAGTAAATCAGATCGGTTTTGGATCCTATTCTCTCCCTCGTATTATGCATTTCTAACAGCGAGTGTGGGGATGCTAAGTTGGAAAATTATCTCGCCAGGACTTGGTCTTCATAAATTTGGGATAATGCTTGTCGCTATTGGGACAATCCAGGCGGTTGTAAGAATTAATGTATTGTGGCCGTCAGATGCTTCTCAGATTTTATCAAATATGCTTGGAATTCGATCTTTCCAAAAGCGTTCAATTGCAGTTGCCAGATCCTGGTTGCTTTTCCAACCGCTTCCTGAACCACTTACATCAAGAAACAAACAGCTATTCAAATGGTATGGGTTACTTGCAGGTTGTGTAATATTCATTACTATTGTGGCAGTAGTGTGTTTTCTTAGTCGGCTGCTAATATATCATTTTAATGGAATTGGAGCGTTAATCCTACTCTTAATAGTAACAATATCATATCGTAAGAGGGTTTTTCCGCAGCTTAAACGGCTAGAGGCGTTGCAATGGATATCAAAGAAAGGTGGAAATGCTGGATTTGTTAACAGGAATATCCTGCGCTGGATTTTGATTACGGTGGCAATCTTACTTTTATTTGTTCCTTACCCTTACAAATCAGGAGGTTTTTTCAGGTTTCTTCCGATTGAACGTATTGAGTTGAGTGCTCAGGTTGCAGGGGAAGTAAAAAGTGTATTGGTCAAGGAAGGTGAGTGGGTAGAGGAAGGTCAAGTGATTGCGCTTCTAGACATTAGAGAGCATCAAAAGAATGTCGATATTATTTTTGCAGATCTTGGAAAAGCCGAAGCCGATTTGCACTTAATGGAAGCAGGTCCTAAATTAGAGGAAATTGTAAAAGCAAGACAACAAGTGTCTGCGGCCCTTAAACGTTATGAATACAGTAGCCGTGAGGCCGTGAGGTTTAAGGAGTTATTCGAATCTGATATTATCTCTGAAAATGAGTTTTTAACTGCAGCCAAGACGGCTGACGTAGATGCTGAAAATCTAGAGGTATCAAAAAGCCATTTGGAACTGATAAAGAGTGGTGCACGTTCTGAAGAGATAGAGGCCCAGGAGTCAATAATACGTGATCTTGAAACGAAACTACGTTATTACCAGGGAAATGTATCACTTACCAAATTAATTGCCCCGATAACTGGCCAAATTGTGACACCTTACATTAAGACCAAGGTTGGAAAAATTTTGGAAGCAGGTGATCTCTTTGCCATCATCCAAGATACGAGATCAATTCTGGCAGAAATCCAACTTCCGGAATCAGATATAAGCGAGGTAAAAATCGGCGCTAGAGTAAAGGTAAGGCCATGGGCTTATCCGACCAGGTTTTTTTATGGTGAGGTTGTATCAATTGCACCAAAAGTCGATGAGGCAGATTTTGGGAAAGTAGTTCGTGTATTGACAGAGATCCCAAATCATAACCTTGAATTAAAACCGGATATGACGGGCGAAGCCAAAATAGAAGGAGAATGGAAGCTCTTTATAGTTGCTTTTACAAGGCCTATTGTGCGGTTCTTTACTGTCGAAATTTGGTCATGGTTCCCATAGTAGGCCAGCTTGGCTTCTGTTGTGGCAAGAACAGTTTATATGTGGAACAATACACTGAATTATCATGTTCATATTACTTATAGCCAAAAGACCTTGCCATAGACAGGATCTCATCCTTAAAGCCACTTTCATCTACACGCCAGGGTAAGGATCCTTTTAATGTGCTTTCAGTAATTTTTTTAAAGCGAAAATGTGGAGATTTTAAAAAATCTACACCGTTACCAAACAGTGCTCCAGGGGGCCCTATACAGGCATAAGAAGAGTTTTCAGGATGCATCATCTCCTCAATGGCTTCCTTGTCTACTGCCACATTTAACCATTCACAAATTGCTTTTAGATAGGCTTTTGGATTACTAAGCAGATCTTCTCCCAGTAATCGCTTTTTACGCTTAGCAGGGATTTTCGATAGGAAATCATCGATTCTCTTTTGATAATAATACCAACTAATTTGAGGGTCTAGACAAGGTGGGTCTGCTGAATAGTCAATAGAGTCCATTTTTATACACATAATTCCACTAAACATGCTCATCATTGATTCTCCTTGCGTTTTTGGATGCCTCAAAAGATGAATATAATATGCGTTTGGAAATGCTGCTTCTATGCGATCAAGGTTTTCTTCGTTTTCAGAATAAGCTGGACTTTTATCTACGATACGTAATGGTTTCACCTTTTGCTGTAACTCATGGTAAATCTTTGTCGTTGTTATATTCTCTCTATCTGAAATCCATTGATCTGCTTTTGCTATCGAATCAATTGTCTGGTTTTCCATGTACAACTGTGCGATTGTACGTAAGAGACCGTGTTTCTGGATATCTCTTGAGTTAGTGGCTATATAATCATCAAGCAATTCCTTTAAGGTGTCTGCGGCGAATAGATTAAGTTCTGGGACTCCATAGGTTTGAGGATGTTGCCCTATCATAGCGCAGACAATAGATGAAAATGACCTTGGTGACCCCAAGATAAATAGCGGTTGTACTGGATTTTTCATTGTATTTATCAACCTATTACGCGGTAATCATGATGTATGTTATAATTGCCGGTTTCGAGAACGCGTGAGTCATCAGCTACACCGAGCTCCAGTATACTAATATCTAAATCAATTGTCCAATAAACCATTTTTTAATGAGTAAATAGTTTAACTGAAAGGACGTGGGTTTCTAAGATATAACTAAACTCACAATAAAAATCCTAGTACTAGTATCTGCCCATCTGGGTCCGGACTGTGTGCTTATCCTACTAAGTTATTCTATTGACTGTTAGATTATTTACTATTGAAGTTTAATATTGATTTCTGTAGTATCGCTTTTGCACGATTAAAGTCCTCAGCACATTTTGACCGGGGACAACAGCGATCAATATTTGGTTTTTAAAAAGTCAAAAAACCTAGCCGAATTTAGTGTAGTTGATCACAAAGAACGCGAGAAGGGATTTTAAATAAAAAAAATTGGAGTTTGAGGTGGATGCGAATTTACGAGAACTCTTGGAAAGTATCCTTGGCAATTGTCAAGAGCTAAAGCTCAATAGTAGCTACGAAACTATTCCTCAGTGGGATTCGCTGGCTCAAGTAAATATAACTGCGGGATTGGAGGACATGTATAGTATCAGTCTTACAATTGACGAAATAGCTGAACTCAAAAGCGTTACATCAATCATTGCCACTTTGGAGAAGCATGGCGTTGTCTTGAAACCGGAATCAAAATAATTCGGGAAGCGTCTATAATATGTTAGATAATAATGATAATAAATTATACCCTCTTGATGTAGTATCAACTTACTTTCATCATGAGTACCTAGCTTTTAATGATTCATGTAACCACGCCTTTGTGATGCGATTAGACAGGCTGCTTGACCGTGATCTGCTTAAAAAAGCGTTGGAATTAGTGATAGATAAACAGCCGGTACTACACTCCAGGATAATAGCTGACCGTTCACAACCGAGGTACTGGTATTATTGGCAGAAGAGAAGGGCGCTTCCTCCACTTCCTCTCGTGTGGAAAAACATGAAGTGTGACAAGCAGAATCTAGAAAAAATGCTCAGATGTGCTGAACATACATCGCAGAATGAGCCTGTTCTTTTGGAAACCGGTTATCCATTTCGACTTATTGTTAGGCAATGGAGGAAGACGTTAACCCATGTTCAACTCGTCATTTCACATGTAGTTGCTGATGGGCGCAGTTTGCCACTTTTTTTTAGAGACCTGTGGTACTACTATCAAACATTGGAACGTGGGGGCCACATTAGGCAGCCAGAAACACTTTCCTGTGTACCGGGGGATTGGGAAAATCTATTTAAATGCCAAACCAAATATTTTGAAGAGCTTATTGTACAGAAACCCATACAACAGGACAATCGCATTCGACAGTTTAACAACCTTGCACGTTATGATGATGAGAGGGACTGGCCCACCTTATTAGAGGCAATACAGAAGCGCCAGCAAAAAAATCTGAGGCATAATAGGCTGTACACATTTCCACAGATCAAAGCAGATTATAAAGGAATTGATGGGCCAGGTCTTATACATATTAATCATCACCATATAGAGGGGATAAAGGCCCAGCGGCTTTTGGCTCTTGCCAGGAAATATGGTTGTTCTCTTGTAGATTTTTTCAATCTTGCATATATTTTGGTCCAGATGGAACTGGCTGATATTCCGAACGAAAGAGATTTGAATATTTCTGTGAAAATTCCCACGGATATGCGTAGTTTTACCCGCAACCGATCATTGCTGGATACAATGGGTAATTTGATAATCAATGTACCAATTCAACTTCCATTAAAGATAGAGAATAATAACAGGTTGGCGTTGGTACTTATTAAAATCAGCAAACAAAAGCTATCAACACTTAGGAATTGGAAAAAGATACTCGAAAAAAGACTACTGTTTTCTTCCATGCAAGAACATGTTCCGGAAGAATATTTAAGTTCTTTTTTGAAGGCCCTGGAGACACCGAATAAATCTAAAACTGCCAGACCGATATCTATGAGTCACTTGGGCCCTTTAGACTATATTTTCAAGGGATTGGAAGATATTAAGATATCCAGGATTGAATCCATACCAATAACTCAAACATTATCTGTCCAAACTCTGCTATATGGAAATACCATCTCAGTTGCTTATTCCTATTCAGACAGAGCAGTAGACAAGGCTGATGCCAGCAAATTCAGAAAAAAGCTGATGTATTACTTGGAAACATTTGATACTAATTTCAAATAAAAACTAAATTATGGATCAAATTGACTTGGTTTTCAGCATGTCTCAAATAAGGAAAGCGTGATACATTAAGGATATCATGAAACCACAGGAAATTGAGAGTCAACTTCAAGAGAAAGGCAATGGGTACGTTGCTCATCTTAGGGTTTTCAATGACCTAACTAAAGATGGGGACGTCGTCTCTCCGTTTGGTGCCGTACGGATAGCAGTAATATCGTCTTTTACTGTAGATCCACTGGTTCCATGCTTGACAGTACAGGCTGCTAGCCGAAAAATTAGTGTTGACATCTATAAGACTCCATATGGTCAGTACCACCAGGAAATACTCAATCCGAATAGTAATCTTTATGAGTTTAACCCAGACCTCACATTCTTCTGGATTGATGCAAGGAGCTTATTGCCTGAGCTATTCGATCAACCCTATCAGCATTCGCAAACAGAGCGTTGTCAATGGGCAGATAAGTCCCTGGAGGAATTGGGTAGTCTATTAAGAAATTTACGAAAGCTGACCAAAGGATTATTAATTGTTGCCAATTGGATACCACCAGTTGCTACTGAAATGGGGATTTTGGAGGGTCACCAGGAACCAGGTGTTTTTGCTGCCATTGAGGACGCTAATCATCATCTCCGCAAGCTAGTCAGAAATCTAACTTCCACCTATGTCTTTGATCTCGCCCATCTCACATTACGTTTCGGACTCAAACATGCGGTAGATACTAAACTTGCCAACTACGGTGATATTCGTTTTAGTTTAGACTTTTTTGCTCAGGTCGCCCATGAATTTCTTGGATATCTTTTGCCAGCAAAAGGACTAATTCGTAAGTGTTTAGTGTTAGATCTTGATGATACTCTTTGGGGTGGAACTGTTGGGGAGGATGGGTGGGAGAATATCCATATTGGAAACGATACGCCAGAAGGTAGAGGTTACATGCAGTTCCAGCATATTATTAACCGTTTCTTTCATAGAGGAATAATTCTTGCTATCAATAGTAAAAATAATGAAGCCGATGTTTGGGAGGTGTTTGAGAAACGTCCAGAGATAGTGTTAAAACGGGAACAGTTTGCTGCTACCAGAATCAACTGGAACGACAAGGCCCGGAATATTCGTGAAATTGCAGATGAACTCAATATCGGCCTGGAAAGCCTGATTTTCTTTGATAATAGCCCATGTGAACGTGAATTAGTGAGGGAGCTTCTTCCTGATGTACTGGTGCCAGACTTTCCCAAAACATCAGATGGTCTCGCTGATTGCCTATTGAAGCTGCCAGATTTGAACGTGCTCGCCATAACTGAAGAGGATCGTCAAAAGGGGGAAATGTATGTGAAGGAAAAGGCCCGTTTCTCTGCCAGGATCCAGTCTACAGACCTGACTAGCTATTTTTTCTCGCTCAAGACTATTGCTAAAATAGATTATGCAAAGCAACATCAGGCCGTTCGTTTGAGTCAGCTTTCCCAGAAGACAAACCAGTTCAATTGCACCACACGACGCTACACTGAAATGGAGATCAAAAGCTTCATGGAATCGAATGCTTACAGGTTATTTAGCCTTTCAATGCATGATAAGTTTGGAGATTTTGGTATAGTAGGACTCTGTATCTTGGCAAGGAACAACGAAATCTCCTGGAGATTGGATACCTTTCTATTAAGTTGTCGGGCAATCGGACGACAGGTGGAGATTGCCTTTTTTCGGCAGATAGTTGACTTTGTTCTGTGTGAAGGTGCGGTAGAACTGCTCCTTGAATTCATTCCAACAGATCGCAATATGGTGGCAAAAGAATTTTTAGAGTGCATGGGTTGGCAGGGAATCTCCACTGTACATAATCTCCAGTCACATCTGATTTGCCCGGAAGAACTACGAATAAAGGTGCCTGAATGGATAGAGATTATAGAGTAATAATATTAATATATGGTCTTTCATGGGGTTTATCCGATCAGTTTACAATTGACAGGTTTTGTCTCTTTTTGATATAAAGCGGTAATTAAATTCTCTTAAAATTTACTGGAGATAATCGATGGCAAGGATAGAAAAAACTGCGGCAAGGGAAATACTTGATTCCAGGGGTAACCCGACAGTTGAGGTAGATATATTACTGGATGATGGCACATTGGGTCGGGCAGCAGTTCCGTCAGGCGCATCTACAGGACTTCATGAAGCTTGTGAACTGAGAGATGGCGATTCAAAGCGATATCTGGGAAAGGGCGTTACCAAAGCCGTTAACAATGTGACAGAAATAATAGGCCCTAAGATAAAGGGGTTAGATCCTTCCGAACAGGAAAATATTGATAAAGTTATGATAGAACTCGATGGCACAGAGAACAAAAGCAACCTGGGTGCTAATGCTATTCTGGGAGTCTCTATTGCGGTAGCAAGAGCGGCCGCAAGTTCGCTAAATAAGCCGGTGTATAGCTATATTGGGAATGATGATGCCCGGATCATACCCGTGCCCATGATGAATATAATTAACGGTGGGGAGCATGCTGATAACAACCTCGATATACAGGAATTTATGATAATGCCGGTTGGTACAGATAACTTCAAGGATGCTTTAAGGATGGGGGCTGAAGTGTTTCATTGTTTAAAAAAGATACTTAGCACCAAGGGATACAATACAAATGTAGGTGATGAAGGCGGGTTTGCGCCGGAGTTAAAGTGCAATGAAGAGGCATTGGGGACTATAATGGAAGCCATTAAAAAGGCCGGTTATGAGCCGGGTAAAGATATATTGCTGGCACTGGACACCGCTGCAAACGAGGTTTATAGAGATGGGAAATACGTTCTAAAGGCAGAATCAGATCCGGAAAAATCTATTGAAGGTATGATCTCATTTTATGAGGACTTAATTTCTAACTACCCTATTTATTCGATAGAAGATGGTTTGGCAGAGGATGATTGGGATGGCTGGAAGGCGTTAACTGAGAAACTAGGCAGCAAGGTACAACTCGTCGGAGATGATATATTCGTAACAAATACAAATAGATTTAAGAAAGGTATAGATTTAAGTATTGCCAATTCAATATTGATCAAGCTTAATCAAATAGGCACAATTACAGAAACTATTCAAACGATTGAGATGGCGAAATCAGAAGGCTACACTACCGTCATATCACATCGTTCCGGAGAAACTGAAGATACTATTATCTCTGATGTTGCGGTGGCAACCAGTGCGGGGCAAATCAAAGCAGGCTCTCTTTCCAGAACAGACCGTATATGCAAGTATAATCAATTGTTAAGGATTGAGGAAGAGCTTGGAGATAATGCTGTTTATGGGGCCGTTTCATTGAATAGAAGTTGGCTAAATTTTTAATATCTGGTACTGGATAATTGATCTTCTCAAAAGAGGAAAATTAAAAAACTACTTTCACCCTCTATGATATATAGTAATTCCAAAACATGCTAAGGCGCTTCCTTTTTACTTTTTCTATAGTAACCTCAATAATAATTATTTTTTCTGTGATCGTTACACAAAAAAGGGAGGAAAGGAGAGCTCTTGAAGTAGAGCAAAAGGAGCTAGCCAAAAAAGTAGATAGCTTAAGAAAAAAAAATGAAAAACTCAAAAAAGAGAATAAAGCACTCATAAATGATCCGATACAAATCGAGAGAGAAGCTAGAGATAATTATGGATATACTAAAGAGGGAGAAGTGACTTATAAAAAGTATAAGTTTAATATTTCAGAGCCTGAGAATGACAAAGCAGAAAGATCAACTGAATCTGGCGGTCTGGAAGCATTTTTATTCGAGGGTCCTTTTCCGTGGCAGGCACCTTTATGCCTGATTGTAATAGCTACTGTTTTTTTATTATTGTCTTATAGATATGAACATTAAAACTGATATTGATAAAATTGTAAGAGATGCAAAGACCGCATCACGCTTGACGGCCATTGCTACTACGTCAGTAAAGAATGCCGCTCTGGAACAGATGGCACTCAATCTTACTAATAGCAAAGAGATGCTGATGATGGAAAACGACAAGGACTTAAAGGCAGCGGAGGCAAATGGATTGTCTTTTGCCATGATAGATAGATTGAGACTGACGGAGTCACGTATAGATGCTATGGCTGAAGGCATAAGAGAAGTTATAAATCTTAGTGATCCTGTTGGCGAGATATTGGAAGAGATTGTTCGTCCGAACGGTCTTGAAATTCAAAAGGTCAGGGTTCCTATCGGTGTTATAATAATTATTTATGAATCCCGGCCAAATGTAACAGCAGACGCGGCTTCTCTTTGCCTAAAGACAGGAAATGCAACAATACTTCGTGGTGGTAAGGAGTCAATACATTCAAATATCGCCATTTATAGGCAAATAAGCTCTGCACTTGAAACAGTTGGACTTGACAAAAACGCCATTCAGGTTATTGAAACGGTTGATCGTGACGCCGTTGGATATCTTCTCAAGGCAGACAAATATGCAGATCTGGTCATTCCCAGGGGTGGGGAGGGTTTGATACGAAACGTTGTTGAAAACTCTACTATCCCGGTGATAAAGCACTATAAGGGTGTTTGCCATGTTTATGTGGATGAATTTGCCGATCAGGACATGGCAAGAGAAGTCTGCATAAACTCAAAACTCCAGAGACCTGGTACTTGCAATGCTATGGAGACCATGTTGATACACGAGAAGGTGTCTGGTGCATTCCTTACGAATATTTTCAAGGATATGTCTGATGCAGGAGTGGAATTAAGGGGATGTGAAAAGAGTTGCAAGATCATTCCTGATATGAAACCGGCTGACGAAGAAGATTGGTCGGCTGAGTATTTAGAAAAGATACTTTCAGTAAAAGTTGTCTCTTCCATCGATGATGCTATTGAACATATTTCTATTTATGGCTCTTCACATTCAGATGTAATAATAACTGAAGACAAGGCAAATGCGAAAAAATTTACTGATGAGGTTGACTCCGCTGCCGTATACGTTAATGCCTCTACACGCTTTACTGATGGTTTTGAATTTGGAATGGGTGCCGAGATAGGTATCAGTACAGACAAACTTCACGCACGCGGCCCAATGGGCCTTAAAGAACTCACATCTTATAAATATATCATTCACGGCACAGGGCAAATCCGCCAGTAAATGCCTGTAAAACTGATGATATACGCGAGGGAATTAACATTTATAGTTTTGACACATTTATTGTTTTAACTTGATTTTTCATATTTCTTGGGTTATCTTTGCCTTTCAGATAACTTGGTTATTTCCTCTGCTGACAGGTTCCATATTTCGCCATACAACACAATTGGAAAGCCATGATAATTAAGTTCCTCTAATTTCTTATATCTGTAAGAGTCAGGGATTATATTTTTTGAGGATTGTTATGAACAGAAAACGATTATTTCTTCTTCCATTAATGGTTTTAGTTTCGTTACTAGCTGGCTGTTTTCAACTTCAGCCATGGCTTCTTCCGCAACGTGAGAATCTTGACGAAGAGTTTCAGGCAGGGAGATACGTGCCGAAAATAGACAATTTTTTTATCATACTAGACGCGTCAACGTCTATGAGTGTGTCATACGAATATGAAGGTGCGGATTCCAAGTTTAAAGTTGCTAAAGATTTTGTAAGACGTATGAATAATACTATGCCGGAAATGAATGTTAACGGATCTCTTTTGACATTTGGTCGTGGGATAGACTTGCCAATGCGGCAGACAGAGACCGTGTATGGGCCAACTGCTTATTCTAGATCAGGTCTGGAACAAAGTTTAAATAACCTGGATTTTCCTGCTGAAGGTAACAGCCCTGCTGGGCGTGCTATTAGAAATGTTAGTGGAACTATAGGATCTGTTAAGGGTAATAATGCTGTGATTTTGATAAGTGACGGAGAACATTTGGAAGGTGATCCTCGAGGAAGAGTCAGGCTTTTGGAAGACCGCTATGGAGAGAGGACATGTTTCTACACGATTTGGATAGGAAACAACCCTGAGGGGAAAGCATTTATGAAAGAACTTGCTTGTGAAATCAAATGCGGTTTTGATATATCTATTGATGAAATAGCAACTGGAGAGAGTATGCAGGCTTTTATTAGACAAGTATTTCTTACGGATGATGTTGATGTTGATGGAGATGGTGTACCGGATAGTCTTGATAAGTGCCTAGACACTCCAATTGGAGTTAAAGTAGATGAGTTTGGGTGTTCTGATGTAAGCCAGGTGGATAGTGATGGCGATGGGGTGCATGACGAGTATGATAAGTGTCCGGATACGCCGGTTGGAGTGGTAGTCGATGGATCCGGATGCCCAAAAATAGATCAAACAGACAGTGACGGTGATGGTGTATATGACAAGTATGATAAATGTCCTAACACGCCAATTGGAGTAGTAGTAGACATATCAGGGTGTCCAAAAATTAGCCAAAAGGACAGTGATGGAGACGGGGTATCTGATAAATATGATAAATGTCCCGGTACACCGGCTGGAGTTGAAGTCGATGAGACTGGCTGCCCTAAAGTAAGCCAGAAGGACAGTGACGGTGATGGCGTTTATGATAGTAGCGATAAGTGCCCTGATACGTCGGTTGGAGTTGAAGTAGATGGGTCTGGATGCCCTAAAGGCGATCAGAAGGATGGCGATGGCGATGGCGTTTTTGACGGTAGCGATGAATGTCCTGACACGCCTGTGGGTGCTATTGTTGATGAAAGAGGGTGTTGGGTTGTCAAGGGCGTGAAGTTTGATTACAAAAAATGGGAAGTTAAGCCACAATTCAATTCTAGTCTGAATAATATAGAAGATATTTTGAAAAAGAACCCTGGGCTTAATATAAGAATAGAGGGACATACTGACGATATTGGGTCAATGAAATACAATATAGATCTTTCCAGTAATAGGGCTCAGGCAATTAAGGATTTTCTGGTTGGCAAGGGTATAGATCCGTCAAGAATCACTACGACCGGACTTGGATATGCACAACCAATTGCAGATAATGATACTCCGGAAGGGCGCGCCTTGAACAGAAGGGCCGAAATAATACCTGTAAAGTAGTTGAGTATTAAATTGGAGCAGCAATTGTTGCTTAAAAAGGCAGGAGTGAATAATGAAAGTTTGAATACCTTTAATGGCTTGACTGTTTCTCTCTGCCATGCGTATAAAAGTGTATGGCAATGAACAATGTGGCAAAAGAACAATAGCCTATGGCGAAATCACTTGCTGCCCCAAATCCGAAGATACTAACAATACCATGGGGTGTTAGCTCATACGCGTGTATAATACCTACAAAGGAAAGTAATGCTGCTCCCAGTGACCATATACAAGCCGTTAAAAATTTCTTTTCAATTAAAAAGACTGAAATGGAAGCCAGTATCGTAGCCGTAAAGATGAAACCTCTTTCCAGTGATATCATTCCGTGAATGGCCAGGTTGTTGGCAAACGCGTCCTCGCCGATTATGAAGAGTGTTGTTCCCGCTGACCTGAGAGTACTTTCAACCATTAGTAGCCCCCATGCCGCAATAGCTGGGAAAATGCCTATGGCAACAGCCATAGCGTGATGTTTTGGTGTCTCTTGAAATGCCTGGGCGACTATCACTATTCCAATCCACAACAGGATTCCTATTCCTGCTTCAAGAGGAACCACTTTCAGAATAACCGTTATAAATCCGCTCAAACAGATAATAGCTATAAATATTCCGTTTAGAATTGAATATCCGGTTCTTGCACCAATAGCCTTCCATCCAGGATGGCCTATATAAATAGTCGTAGGAAAACAACTGCCAAAAAGCGAAGCCATGATAGAGCCAATTCCGTTCGTTAGCAGTGATGGAAATGTATCGTATTTATCTCCTGCGGCTTCAGCGCTTTCAAGGTTTTGTAATGAACCTACGACATTAAATACTCCCATCGGGACAATGATAGAAATATATTGAAGCACATATTTACTTTGAACCAACTCAAGCATGCTTCCACCACAAAAATGTGGTAGTGAAAAATGAATTAATCCATTCTTGTCTACAATACTTCCACTATCCATGTAGCCCATCGTCCACGCCAAACCTGTGCCAACTCCAACGGCAATTAGGCCTCCCGGCAATCCTAAAGGGAATCTCACCTTTGAGAAATACTGAACAAGTATAAACGCAAGTGGAAAAAAGGCTATAATTGGTTTTTCGAAAATCTTAAATGCAAAATCCATTGAGATGAAAGTAATAGCAATTCCTGCGAGTGTAGAGAGCAGGGCCGCTCTTGGAGTGATACGTCTCAGCCAGTCTCCGATAAGTGCCCCAAATATCTCTATTATTCCGCTTAAGAAGCAGGCAATCATACCAATCTTCCACACCAGATATGGATCCTTCGTATCATTATAAACAGGGGCCATGATAAAAAAGATAAAAGCAAAAAGGCTAACGGTATTGATTCCATAAGGTAATGCAGTGACATCATTCCTTTGCGTACTGATTGCAAGTCTTTTAGCCTGCCACGAATAAAAAAGATTTCCAACCAGTATAGAAATGGCCGTGCCGGGTAGTATCACTCCAAAAACAAGTTCATCAGGCATGCCACACAACACCTTGCAGAGGCTTACTATGAGAATCAGTTGTACAAGATTATCAATGGCGAGACCAAAGAATCCGTCTATATCCTTTCTGGTAAATAATGGATAATTCATAGTTTTAAAAGCTTGCTTTGTAATAAGCTAGTCTGTTATAGTCTATTCTTTAGTAGCAAAGGGATCAATTTATGATTAAGAAGAAACTACTGATAGCCGCTCTGTATGATGCCCTTGATCGTGAAGAGGAAGCGAACAATCAATTCTACGATTATACTATAAAATCACTCAAATACTACAAGTGGTTGAGTGAAGACAAAAAAGAAAAAGTACAGGGTATAATAACGAAATTAAGGGATGATACCCAAAGGCATAAGAGCATGGTTGAGAAATTAATACAACACGTACAAGAGAGTGATAAAAGTGTGTTCTAATGAGGCATCTTAGGGATATTTCAAAATATTTTGCAATTTGAAGTAAATGTAAAAAAACATATGACGATTGTATAGAAAAGCTTGAGGACAAATGGGTTTATGATTAAGAAGAAACGATTTATCGAAATGCTGAATAATGCCTTGGACACAGAGGAAGATGTCGCACGGCATTTCTATACATATACTGCAACATCCCTTAAATATTACAAGTGGTTGGATGAGGAAAAAAGAGACAAGTTGAGCGCGATAACAACTAAATTAAGTAGCGATTGTCAAAGACATAAAAGCATGGTAGAAAAATTAATACAATACGTACAGGAGAGTGATAAAAATGTATTCTAAGGAAGCTCTCTCTGATATATTTGAGAGAATTTTACAATTTGAAAAAGACGCCAAATCGGTATATGACGAGTGTGTAGAAAAACTGGATGACGAGACTGCTATCAATATATTGCAAACGATCAGCAATGAAGAAAAGGGCCACATAGAGCTTGCGAAGCGTCTTATAGAATTAATCCAGGATTAACGAATTACTTGGATTTTTCAATATATCTCATTCTTAAATCATAGAGGGCCGTCTCCAGTAACTTTGTTTCGTCATCAGTAAGATTTCCACAAGTCTTATCCTTAATTATCTGCAATGTGTCAATCGTGAATTTCGCCTGATCAAGATTATGTTCTTTTGTTTTACTAAAAGGATTTGCCAGTTCTCCTAAACTAATTAATGCTTGCGTAACAAGACTTGACGCAAACAAGGAAAAACTTGCTTCAGGAATTTTTGGTAAAGGCTTTTGTGTAGATGTTTCCGTATCATCCTGCTCATTATCAAAATCTGAGCCTGATTGTTTCAGTTTTTCATCACCGTCCATTATTAGGCCTCCATTAAATTGTATTGAATTTTCTTACGAGATATTATTACTGCTAGTCATTGCTGCTTTAATAAAGTTACTAAAGAGTGGGTGTGGGTTTGTCGGTTTAGATTTGAACTCAGGGTGGAATTGTACGGCTACAAACCATGGATGGTCTTTCAACTCTATTATCTCTACCAGTTCATTGTCTATGGTAAGGCCACTGCAAATCATTCCTTCCGTTTCAAAAAGATTTCTATACTTATTGTTGAATTCATATCGGTGCCTGTGTCTTTCTGAAATAATTTCCTGATCATAGCATTTGCGGGCAGTGCTATTTTTTTTAAGTTTGCATGATTGTGCACCCAATCTCATAGTGCCACCCATTTTTTCAATTGCTTTCTGCTCTTCTAATAGGCATATAACGGGTGCTGGTGTGCTTGGGTCGAATTCTGTGCTGTTTGCATCTTTCAGGTTGCATACATTTTGTGCAAACTCTATGGCTGCACAATGCATTCCTAAGCACAACCCAAGATATGGAACCTTATTTTCTCTTGCATATCTTACGGCATCCACTTTTCCCTCAATTCCCCTTTCTCCAAATCCTCCTGGTATCAAGATTCCATGACATCCTTGAAGATGCTTTTTTGCACCGTCCTTCTCAATGTCCCCGGATTCTATCCTTTTCACATTCACCCTTGCTGCGTTTGCGATACCCCCGTGTGTTAATGCTTCGTAGATAGATTCGTAAGCAGATTGGTGTTCGGTATATTTGCCAACAAGAGCAATTTCGACTATAGTTTTTGAATTTTTCAATATCTCCAACATATTGAGCCATTTGTCAAGATTGCTTCCATTTGAATCTAAATGGAGCTTCTTTAATATTATTTTGTCGAGTCCTTCTCTGACAAGTAGTAAAGGTATTTCATAGAGATATGGTTTTACGTCCTGTTCCTCAATGATTGATTCTTTGTCTACATTGCAGAAAAGAGAAATTTTCTCTTTTATTTCATCAGAGAGTGCTTTTTCCGTTCTGCATATCAGAATGTCTGGTTCAATTCCTGTTTGTCGTAACATGCCAACACTGTGCTGTGTCGGCTTTGTCTTTATCTCATCTGCTGCTCGGAGAAAAGGTATCAGTGTCAGGTGTATATACAGAACATTTTCTCTGCCTATTTCTCGGCCAAATTGTCTAATTGCTTCTACAAACGGTTGGCTTTCAATGTCTCCTACAATACCACCTATCTCAGAAATTACTATATCCGTATCGGCAGTGGCCAACTTGCGTATACAATCTTTTATCTCATTTGTTATATGAGGTATTACCTGTACTGTTTTTCCAAGATACTTTCCTTGTCGTTCCTTTGTTATCACGGAGTGATAAATTGAGCCTGTAGTACAATTACAATCCCTATTCGTAACGGCATTTGTAAATCTTTCATAATGGCCCAAATCAAGATCTGTTTCCGCACCATCTTCAGTAACATATATCTCTCCATGCTCAAAAGGGCCCATCGTGCCAGGGTCTACATTGATGTAAGGGTCAAATTTCTGCAAGCTTATTTTGTGACCATGGCTCTCTAAAAGCATACCGATAGATGCGGCATTTAAGCCTTTTCCCAGAGAAGAAACAACACCACCGGTAACAAATATATGCTTTGTCATTTATAAACCTTTACTTTGAATTAACTACGGATAAAAAAACTATTTTAAGATTAAGAGGCGTTTGTTAAGCCAAGCTTGCGTATTTTTTGCTTTATGGCGTTTTCTAGCTAACTATCCAAAGGCTAGGAGCAATCCGATCATATGCTGTATTTCTCCAGAAACCTTGCAAAATCTTCTGGTGTGTCTACGCCATCACATGTATGCGGCGTGACAACTACTTTTATTTTGTACCCATTTGAAAGCACTCTAAGTTGCTCCAGTTTTTCTAACTCTTCCTCTCTTGGTACTGGTAAGTTGGAGAATTTAAGTAAAAAATCCTTACGGTACATATATATACCAAGATGCTTTAAAAATGGAAAAGATGTATTTCCTCTGCTATCAATCTCATCTAGAGTCTCCTCTTCCATGGAAAAGTTAGAATGAATATTCCCCTCTCTGACAAACGGGATTGTTGCTCTAGAAAAGTACATCGCATAACCATTGTTGTCTACAACTACTTTTACCGTATTAGGATCGTTGAATTCTTCTACAATCCTAATCTTATTTGCAAATGTACAAACTGCTGCGTCTTTTTCAGCATACATAGCATCAATCAAATCATCTATCATGCTTCCTCTGATATCTGGTTCATCTCCCTGGATATTTACTACAAAATCTACATCCAGGTTAGATGCTATTTCTGCGGCCCTGTCCGTTCCAGAGGTGTGATTTACAGATGTCATTTTAACACATCCGCCAAAATCCTTTACAATTTCAGCTATCCGTTGATCATCTGTAGCAACAATAACTTCATGAACACTCTTCGCCTCCATTACTTTGCTATATACGTGCTCTATCAGGTACTTGCCTGTATGCTCTTTAGCTTCGCTTCTAACTAATTTACCAGGAAGTCTGGTTGATGCATATCTTGCCGGGATAATGGCCACCGTTTTTGGCATGGTTTTCCATAATTGGGCTTTTATTGTCTAGATCATGTTATTCTAAAACAATATGATTATTATTGTTTTTAATGTTCTCTTCTTAAAAAGCACATTATAACCATAAGGGGTTTACAGTCAACTAAAATAACAGGCTAAATCCTTAATTTCCATAGACTTAAATATTATATCATACGAATTAGTATTAAAAATAGATTTACTGTAAAATTCGCACATTAATTGTGATTACCGGAGACTCGAGGGGCATTAACATAATCTATACAGGAGGGAACAAAAGTGTGTTAGCCCAACCGCTTTGGAAGTGCCAACTGATTACAAAAGCGGTCATGTAAAAAAGGTGTCAAGGCCTCTTTGCGCCTTGATTTGAACAAAATCGTAAACGCAGACCCTTAATCAGGTAAGTTCCTGGTAATTTCCGCACTTTCAGCAAGGTTTAAAAGCCATGGGTTTAACCTGGATTGTACTTTTTGTACCGTTATAAGCTTTACAAGATCATCTTTTACCTCACTAAATTTTTTATTACTTCTAGGTATCCGTTTTTCAAGCTTAATGATATGGTATCCGTTATCGCTATTTATTATGTCACTGATTTCTCCATTATTCAAATTTGCTACTGCTTTTCCCATAATTCCTTTCGGACTAAACGGACGCATTTTACCGCCGCGTGAAGCGGAATTTCTATCAATAGATTCCTTCTTTGCCAATGCCTCAAAATCAGCACCGGATTTAATTCTTTGTAAGTTTTTTTCTGCATCCCTGATAGTACGAAACACGATCTGCCTGGCAAGGATCTTTTCTCCGAGTTGTTCTTCAAAGACTTCATGGAGCTCTTCGTCTGTGACAGTTACTGTCTCCTTTATAATCTTCTCAGCCAATAATTCTGCCTCTACTTGGCCACTAGTAAGTTTAAACATCTTGGCTATGTTTTTCCTGTACTGCTCCAAGGTTACATCTGCTTTTTCGAGTTCGCGATTGAGATCTTGCTCGTCCTTTAAGCCACCTTTTTTCATTTGATTTTGGATTTGGCCATTAATATGTAATTCAATTCTCTCCTTAATCTCTTCCCCGGTTACTGTAAAATTGCGTTTTTCAGCTTCTTGTTTTACTAGTGTTCTTCTTATTATCCGCTCAAGACCTTCCCTTCCATACAAATTTATAAGTACGTTGGCAAGCATATCATGACTTATTTCTTCTCCGTTTACTACAGCTACTACCTTGCTATCTGACTTAACGTCTGAACCCAAAATTAAATTACGACTAGTCATGCCAAGCGTAACAAGCACTGCAACAAATAGAATAGCTATATTCTTCATAATACACGGTTTCCTAAAAAATTGGCTGAAAAAAGTATCGATCAAAAATAACATAGGAGTACGATAGAGTCAACTTCAATTTATGTATGATACTCGATACTGACTTGTTTTTAAGAAGGCGAACAGAAACTCCTCCTTCAAGAAATAAATAGCCTGGTTTTGGACATGAAAATTCGCCTTGAGTACACACGGTAGTTGGAATATTTCCGAAAGCGGGACTAAGTACTAATGTGGACACAAGGATGTTTGTGCCAAATAAAGACTTGATCCGTCTATTATTTGGCACTTTACTAATAATCGAAGCAGGCCATAAGCCGAGTTCTGTATTTGATGACCATTAATCTAGTTTCGATGTTGCCATCGAAATCAAGCGGCTTACCCGGAGGTTTAAAAGCGGATCACTTTATACCTCTCTATTTAGCCTTTCTCCCAGCGGGGTTTACCATGCCCCTCCAATCACTCAGAGAGCGGTGGGCTCTTACATTAAGCCTGTTCTGGCCCCACCTTTTCACCCTTACCTTACGAGCTTGCAAGGCGGTATATTTTCTGTGGCACTTTCCTTGGGATCACTCCCACTCTGTGTTACAGAGCGCCGTATCCTATGGAGCTCGGACTTTCCTCTTCAAAGATTAGACAGATGAATAATCCTTGAAGCGGCCATCCTGCCTGCTTCTTAATCGCTATTTTTATCAAGATAGAGTATTCGACTACAGCTTCTACAGAAAACCAGATCTTTGCCACCCATAAGCTCGTTTAATGTTTGTGTAGTAACATTCATAGAGCAGCCACCGCAGACATTTCCGATTACCGGAACTACTGCTTTTCCGCCTTTTATATTTGATAACCGGTTATATTGCTTTAGAGAGTGTTCATCCAACAAGTCTATATATTTTTTTTGTTCATTCTTTGTCTTTTCAATCTCATTATCTGTTTCTTTTGTCTCTGTATCGACACAGACCATGAGATCTCCCAGGATCTTCTCTTCGTTTCTTAAACCCTCCGTTGCTTTTTCATATTCCTGGTTAGCTACTTCCAGTCTTGACATTGTGTCCAACACCTCATCTTCAAGTATCGACATATCGGCTTTTTTACTGCCAATTTTTGTAATCAAAGCGGAATACTCTTTATTAGTTTTGATAGAATTCAACTGAACATTATACTTAGTTATTTCCCCTTCATTAGTCTTTATGTCCAACTCTTTTCTGTCAATTTCCTTTTGTATGGACAGTTTCCCTTTGTGTTTATTTTCAGCAATGATTCTTTTATTTTCTACCAGAATCTTCTTTTCTTGGACGTCCTGTTTCCTGCGTTCTTGAGATATCTTAAATTCATTTATCTTGTTTGTTAGCGACTGTAATCTTCTTAGTACTTCAAATTTTTCAATCATTACCTCTTCCCGTATCCATGAAAAATGTTATTTATTTGCCGTCTCCGACACTATCTAAAAATCCTTCCAGTTTTCTGCTTCTGATAGGATGCTGTAATTTTCTTACTGCCTTTGCTTCTATTTGCCTTACTCTTTCACGAGTTACCATAAACCTTTTACCAACTTCTTCAAGCGTATACGTATAGCCATCTCCAATGCCATAACGAAGTTTAATTATTTCTCGTTCACGATAAGTGAGTGTTTCCAGTACACTTTCTATTTTTTCTTTGAGCATTTCCTGTGCTGCAGCAGAAACAGGAGATTCCGCTTTGTCATCTTCTATAAAATCACCAAAAGCGCTATCAGCACTTTCTCCTACAGTTCTATCAAGAGAAATTTGATGTCTTGAGATTTTTAACACCCTTCTGGCTTCAGAAACAGAAATTTTTATTTCCTTCGCCATCTCTTCGATACTAGGCTCTCTGCCGT
>JAIQZR010000098.1 GCA_021777035.1 Candidatus Scalindua sp.
TTTCTTTTCATTACCCGAACAAGACGAGGTAATTTTCATGAACCGCCCTGTGCGCGCCCGAAGGAAGTGCCCTTGGGGTAGACCCGCATGCAGGGTGGTGTGGGGAGGGGGAGTTAACTACTCCCCTTTACCCGATTAGGCCTTTTAGTATTTGTTTGGAAAATATTCTTTACCTGCTAACCACAAATAAATGTCTATTTGGCGAAGCGAAAACTTATCCAAGCTATAATATTGTCTAAATGAGTGAATGACTTCCAGAAATTTCTTATAGCTCTTTAATTCATCTTTTTTGAATTGCGCGAACTTATCTTTCTTTTTGAAGTACATTAGCATTTTTTCAACGTATGAATCATAAATTGGATAAACTTCTGGTTTATGATGACTGCAATATTTTGATGCAAATGAGTAAAAATTCCGTGTTTTTCCACTGATAGTTACTGGGGCTATTTTATCTACTAATCCAATACTTCCTCTCTCAAGGTCTTTGTCAATATTACAATTCAATATATGTTTTGAAACAGTAAATGTATCGAAAATATTGGTACTATAAAAATCATTCAGCGCACTAACCTTTAGTAGGATGTCTTCGACTTTTGTGTTGTCTGGACACAAGTTATTAAATAGCAAGCTGAGCGATTTTTCTTGGAGAATATAATTTTCAAGCGTATTCCACCTTTTCAAGTAAGCATTGATAACTTTTCCATTTGGTGTTTCAGGAGTTGTCATTCATTCCCCTTTATGACATAACGTCGAGCTAAGCTAACCCGCTTGGCAGATAGAACTATGAATAAGAATAAAATAAACAAAGAATCTAAAAACTTGAGAACCGCACATGATAAAGGGGTTAGCTTAAGCGATTGTGACTGACGTCAACTATTTTTCCTTTCTAACGACAATTATTTTTCCCGTTATCCATTAAGTACAATACCGATATATTGTGGTTTTGTTTTCACAGAGGGTACCCTCTGTGAAAACAAAATTTTTTTAATCTCCTTTCTGCTTTTTAGATTTTTTGGCTTTTTCCATTCGATAGCTTGGGATATTTAACTCCAGCACTACACAGTGGTGTACAAGACGGTCAATAGCTGCTGCTGTTACCATCGGGTCTTTAAAGATTTTCTCCCATTTTGAAAATGGAAGATTACTCGTAAGCATTATGCTGCCACGCTCGTATCTCTCGGCAAGCAGTGTAAAAAGGACTTCCATCTCTTCCCTGTTCTGCTGTACATACCCAATATCATCAATAATAATGGCATCATACCTCGCAAATTTTTTTAATATACGTGCAAGTTTTAATTCTTTCTTCGCATTCAACAACTCCTGCACCAATAGAGAGCATTGGGTAAAGTATACTCTCTTTCCCATCCTGTGGATTAACTCCTGGCCTATAGCTGATAAAAGATGTGTCTTTCCACTTCCGGGATTTCCAAATGACAGGATATTTTCTTTCCGATCAAGAAACGATCCGTCTAAAAGGCTGTTTACCACTTGAGCAACTTTCCGAGGCAGTCTCTTCATATCAAAAGAATCTAAAGTTTTCTCTAACGGCAATCGCGATTCTTTTAATAACCGCTCGACCTTCTTGTGACGGCGTACTTCACACTCCCTTTCCAACAACTCGTACAAGTACATTTCATAACCCAACGATTCACGTTCTGCTTTTACCGCATGATCCTCATAAAGCCTCCTTATTGTCGGCAGATGGAGATCTTTGAGGTAACTCGTTATTTTCGGTTTCATATCAACCATAGCAAACCTCTCTTTCATCTAACAATGCATCATACGCAGAGAGATTTATTTTCTCTATTACCACCTCGGTAACAGAAGGTATGGGCTGATCGGATCTGATTATCTCCTCTACCAGACCGGAGGAAATATCTTTCTCCTCGTCAAAAAGAAATCGTAATGCGTCATCAACTCCGGTTTGAGTCTCCTTTGATGCCAGATAAAGAATCTTTAGATATTCTTTATCTGCCTTTGCAGGACTCCTCTTCTTCAAATAATCATACGCTATCCTGAAACGGCTTGTAGGAAACAAGTCGGCATGGTAACGGTAATTCTCAAAAGCCCCGGGCTTTCTCACAAGCCAGTCAATTACATGACGGTATTCTATGGCATGCTTGTACTCTCCCTTTAGCCTTGGTATTGTTTCTATCTGTTTCTGTGCATACCATATCTCTAGATGCTCAGCATAAATTTTAACATCAACCCACTCTCTTATCAGACGACTGGGAACCGAGTATACATTATGCTGGACATGAATAGTACTGCTCGGACCGACTTTAACCCTTTGTCTCTTACAATCATTAAGCCGTCTTGCAGGCAATGATCTAACTGCTTTCATCTCTTCAATCAACCTGCATTGACGCCCGGCATTTAACTGCTTAAAGAGTTGATCTAAATATGATTTATACTCATTTCGACTTGAAAAATCTCTGCTGCCTCTGAGCATTAATGCCTGATCTAAAGCTTTCTTGAAACGAAAATGCCTTTGCTCTATATCTCCATTTTCGTTGGCTTTGCCTGCCTGGATCTTCCTCCCTCTCAGACCGTAATGCTTTAACAATCCACTGTAAGCACGTGTAAACTCTTCAGGATGACTGACCTTATGTACGGCGGCGCTTAGCCGATCAGTCTGATGCTCAACGGGAACACCTCCCAGCTCCCATAACGCATTCTGCAACCCTTCACTCAGACTCTCATAGCTCTCTGAAAAACTTATTGTTCCATGCTCCCAGTTGGAATAGGTCAGCACAAAATGATACAACAAGTGCTTGAAATGTTGACCGCCTATGGTTATTGATAGTTTTGACATATCGGTGAAGTCTGATTCCGAAAGCTGGCCGGGCTTGTGCACCTGAGGAAAAAACACCTCTTTGCCGGGACCTTCTAGTGCTCTCCATATTTTCATCTTTCTCTGAAGTGTTCGTAATTGACCATCAGCAAATTTTCCTGGATACTCTCTTTGAAGGCAGGAAAAAATGGTAGTACCATCAAGACCTGGATTTGCATCTAGATAATCTCTGATCTCACTCCACACTTCTTCAAAGGGGTCTTTACGAGTCTTCCAT
>JAIQZR010000099.1 GCA_021777035.1 Candidatus Scalindua sp.
TGTTAAGCGAAACTCAAGACCCATCTAAAAAATCAACTTATAGAAACCATAAACGTCGTAGTGGACAGGCCGGTATAGTGAGAGACGGTACCAGACTTTCCTATGGGCCGTATAAATTAAAGTGGAGAAAAACATTTCTAAGGGAACTTCTGTCTGCCCAGAAACAGATCCAGGAAGAAAGGCCAGAGATTGCATTCTCAGCCATATCAATTGATGAGCTGGAAATGATCAGGCAAATCTGGCGTAAAGAAGAACATGACTGGCAGGATTCTGTACCTGTAGTCTATAAAGAAGTAAACGGTGAAGATTATCCAATAACTCATGAAGACGGAGTTGCTTTTACCATGGATGATCATAAATTGCTGGAAAAACATTGTGAGAGTGACATGCAGGTAGACCTAATAGCAAGGCTTATTGATTTAGAGAGAAACATGGAGGGTATGTCACGTCGGGCTGGTATTATCAACAAAATCAACAAAATATTTAATGAAGAATGGCGACCAGAGAAAGAGATTCAAGAAGAGTTGAAAACCCAGGGAATGAATAAATGATCATAAATAAAATTATAATAGATAACTATGGTGTTTTCTGCGGTCGACACGAATTTGTACTTCATTCAGACAAACAAACTAAAAAGCCGAAACCAATAATCCTATTTGGTGGGATGAACGGTGCTGGTAAGACTACTCTGTTTAATGCAATCAAATTATGCCTCTATGGGGATGAAATTCCCGACCAAAAAAAGAATGGAAACTATAAAGCATTTTTAAAAGACAAAATACACCAATCAGGAGATTTGCTTATACAGTCAAATTATGCGTCTGTTGAAATAGAGTTCCAATATTCAAAGAATGGAAGACTAAACACTTTCGTGGTTGAAAGGCAATGGGAAGGAGACCAAGGTAAAATTATAGAGAACCTTAATGTAAAGCAAGACGGTGAGTGCTTAGATGAGCTAGAGAAGGAGAGCTGGCAGGAGTTTGTAAAAGAACTTATTCCAGTAGGTTTATCTCAACTGTTTTTCTTTGACGGAGAAAAAATCCAGAAGATGATGTCTGACGACAGTAATAAAGAATTTAAGAAGTCAATTAAAGCGATGTTTGGCCTGGATCTAGTGGAAAGGTTAAAAGCAGACTTGAAAATATACAGGACTAAATATTTAATGGAAAAGTCTTCAAAACCGCTTGAAATGGAACGGGATGAGTTAGAAAACAAATTGCGCTTAATTCAGGCAAATAAGAGGATGTTAGAGGATCAGAAATCGACGTTAACAAACGATGTAAAAAAAACAGAAAACATAATAGTAGAATATAAAGACAAAATTACTAGCCAAGGTGGAAACTATCTGGAAAATAGAGAATCCTTGATTTCAATGAAATTAACTCTTGAAAAGGAGATTGAGGTTGTAAAGGAAAAGCTCAGAGACTTATGTTCCGGCCTTTTGCCTGTATCACTTGCACCAACGCTTGCAAAGAGATTAAGATCACAAATAATAAAGGAAAATGAATTTAAAGATAATAAGATAGCATCAAAACTACTATCTCAAAAGAGTCGTACCTTCTTAAAGAGAATAAACAGTAAAGTCTTTTTGAGTGATGTACTAGATCTGAAGAGTGTAGATTTAAAGAAAATAAAAAAACACCTTGAAGAAGAGATTAAGAACCATTTTGATGGAGAAGACAATCAGGAGAAACTTAAAATACTACATGGCATGTCACAACAACAAACCTCTATTATTTCCTACAATATTGATAGTTCATTAAATGGCATACCAGACAAGATTAATAATTTAACCAAAGAATACGAAAGAAAATTTCGCAAATTACAAAAAACTCAAGTTGGTATACAAAGAGTACCTGATGATGAATTGGTGAGACCAATGTATGATAGGCTCAATGAGTTGTATAAAGAGTCTGGAGGGTTAGAAAGTGAAATGAAAGGGCTTGATGAGAAATTGGGACAACTTAATAATGATCAAAATGAGATTGGAAGGAAGATATCTCAAGTAGATTCTAAACTGGAAGAAAACAACAAATCCGATATGAAGCTTCTGCTCGTAAAGAAAACGGAAAAAGTGATTGATGCTTACTATAAGGATCTTGCCAGGCTAAAAAGCCATAACCTTACAAACGAGTTTACTAATATCTTTAACAGCCTTCATAGGAAAAAAGATATGATTCACAGAATCGAGATTAATCCAGAGACTTTTGATGTATGTTTATATGATATAAATAATAGGGCTATTGACAAGCATAAGCTATCCTCGGGTGAAATGGAAATCTATGCAATGTCAATGGTTTGGGGTTTGGCAAAAATTTCAGGACAAAATCTTCCGTTCATCATAGATACACCTCTGGGACGTCTAGACTCGCACCATAGAGATAACATCCTGAATATCTTCTTTCCAAATGCATCACATCAAATGTTAATCTTCTCTACTGATACGGAAGTAGACAGAAAGAACTTCGAGATTCTTAAGCCACATATTTCTTCAGCATTTCATCTTGAACACAGTGATAAAGAAAAGAATACCAAAGTCAAGAAAGGATATTTCTGGAATTAAATAATATGGAATTCAAGCGGATAAAACTATCTCAGGAATCAACAAACAAATTAAGGACGTTTAAGTCAAGAACTGGCTTGACACCTAACATTTCCTGTAGAATGGCCTTGTCTTTGTCAATGAATGAAAACAACATGCCATCATTAGAGCTATATAGTGATGATACAGGCCAGGAGATAAATCGTTATACATTTCTGGGAGACCAAGAGCTGATACTTCTGTCTCTGTTTACTCAATGGTGCTATGAGAACAATGTGAAAAAGAAAAACTATTACGAGTATCTGCTTGCCCATATTAACCGGGGAGTAGAGATGCTAACAAATAGAGTAAAAGGGCTTGATGGTCTGCTTGAACTTCTGAAGAATAACTAACTTGCCATGACCAAACCAATATACCTCGACCATAACGCTACCACTCCACTGGACAAGAGAGTTCTAGACAAGATGATCCCATATTTTTCTGAAGTATATGGGAATGCCTCAAGTATTGACCATCTTCATGGTCATCATGCCAAACAAGCCGTTCAACAAGCACGTGAAGATATTGCGAAGATCTTAGGGTGTCGAAAGAGTAATGAAATTATCTTTACTAGTGGAGCTACCGAATCAAACAATCTTGCTTTGATTGGGGTATTTCGTAAATATAAAGACAAAGGCAACCATATCATATCTTCTGCCATAGAACACCCATGCGTGCTTGACACATTGGAGTTTCTTAAAGGAGAGGGGGCTGATGTGACATTGTTACCGGTAGACAAATATGGATTTGTCAGTACTAAAGATCTGGAGGCCACTATTAAAGATGATACGATACTCATCTCAATAATGTTTGCTAACAATGAGATTGGGACTATAGAACCAATTAAGGAAATTGGGGAAATAGCAAAAGCTAACAATATTTTATTCCATACCGATGCGGCTCAAGCTGTTGGTCACATAAAAGTAGATGCATATGAAATGAATGTAGATCTGCTTTCATTCAGTGCGCACAAGTTCTATGGGCCTAAAGGTGTTGGTGGCCTTTTTGTCAGAACATATTCTCCTTTTATTAAATTGAGTCCAATCTCTTTTGGAGGTGGTCATGAACGCGGAATGAGATCTGGAACACTTAATGTACCTGGAATTATTGGTATGGCAGAAGCTCTTAATATTGCTTCCAGGGAAATGGACAAGGAAAACAAGAAGAATTGTAAACTGACAAAAAAGATACTAACAAAACTAAAGCAGACTTTTCCTGATATAGAGCTTAATGGTGACCAAAAGAAAAGACTGTCACACAATTTGAATATTACAATTCCTGGTGTAGAGAATAAAGCTCTTATTCATATATTAAAAGACAAACTGTCTTTTTCTACAGGCTCTGCCTGTACAACAACTAAAGTTAAACCATCTCACGTGATAACAGCACTAGGATACGACGAGGAAAGAGCTTATTCGTCCATCAGATTCGGGTTAGGAAGATTTACAACAGAAGAAGAGATTGATATCACAATTGATGCTCTTACTAAAGCAGTAATAAAACTAAGAAATATGTAAGTCTATTCTATAAAAATATCAGGAAATAACAGTTATGATGGTATTAGAGCAAACGCAAGAGGTTTCGCATTGAAGAGATTCACACCTCCTGACCTCGTAGTTCTACAACGAAACTAGTTTTTTTGTAACAGATTGAACGATATAGCGTTATAGCAGTGTCATATCTAGAAAGCAAAAGATGCTTGTGATTACAAATTGAGACTGGTTTTTGGTAGTATCAGGACAAGAAAATCAAAATAAAGACGTAACATGTTTTATACAAATGAGTAAGGTAAAATATTTTCTAACTGAACAATGAGACTGTGGTAATCTGGGCTCTTTGCAAAATCACCGGGGTCAGGAGGTGTGAGATTATAATGGCCAAATAGCTTTCATTAATGAGTTTACATGATGTTGTCCGCTCATTATTTCCGTCTTCCCCCAAGAAGTTTTGGCGTTATTATGATTATAAAATTCCTTAACCATTTCAAAATCAGTTACTCGTTGAAGGATTTCTAATTTTTCAGAAATAATTTTTTGTTCCAAAGTGTTATTAGTTTTAATTTTCACTAATAGCAGATTACCTAAACGCCAATAGAGTTCTTCGTGATCTTCACGTGTTACACCAAACTTCGACAAATCCTCTGTTCTGACATTTTCTGGTAAAATATGTTCAATACTCAATCGTCTGCCGTAAATTATTGGAACACAACCTTTACTTCTTCTTATTTCATTCTCAATTTTACTCAAAATGAATCTAATAAGAGGCTTTTTGGCATTCTTGCCAAATCCTGTCAAATACAAGTCAATCTTTGAGTCATTGATTTTATGGCGATCTTCTAGCATCTCTGACTTTAAATTATCTAATGTATAGTCAGCAGAATTTCGTACTTTCACTGAAAGGTAGTTTACTATCTTTAATAATTGGTCTGGAGAATGGTTGACAATAATCTTATATCTGAAAACAAAACTTTCAACCAATTTTAAGAAAGAAAACTTATCAGAAAGCTCCGTATATACTGATAAGCCAGCAAGGATCAAAGGATTAATCCTTTGAATCTTCAGTGTAGCAATATCGGAATATATTCTCTTTAATTCATCATTTGGATCATTATTGATTTCATTAGGAAAAAGGATCTCCGAATAGTGAAATGATTCATTATAGAGTGAATCAAAATATGATTGCAAAAGGGAAGATGTAACTCGTTTTTTAACTATCTTATATAATCCATGCTTTACGCTGTCATCTGGTTGGAGAGGATGCCGTGATATGAAGTTATCTTTTATATAGTCAACTATCCTAACTTCACTTACATTTTCTATAATTTTGTTCCATTTTTCAAAATTATCTTCAATATCATCTGGGCCTAGACCCTCTAACACATAAACTTTAATCAAATCCGCCTCAGAAAGAGGTTCTGCCCGACTATTAACCGTTTCAAAAACAACAGCAGCTTTCTCTTCAGAATCAATAGTTATCTGCACAAAATCTAATCCGTCTTTAAGTGTGTAATATAGGATTTTCAATAATTTCACTTTTTCAATATCGGACTTTCCTTCAATATGGTCAGATACTTTTCCCAACAGGTAAAAAAAACAGTCCCGAATTTTTTCATAAGATTTTATTTTTCTACTTGCAGAAAAAGAATTCATGTCTGTTTTGATTTTTTCAAGATCTGTTTCCTCTGAAAGGATAAAAGAAGAAAAGAAATTCTTGTCAAAGAATCCCATTTCTAGTCTATCACCTGTTTTTTTTGCTTCGTCATCAGTAAAGCATAAATAATTTCTGAATATTGTTTTTGAGAGCTCTTTTGCAAATTCTTCATTAGATTGGTTTAGTAGTTGCCGTATTATTGAGAGAAAGATTAGAATCGTTGAAATACGCTGCTGGCCATCAAAAACTTTTTTTGTAACTCCGTCTTGAACAAAAATAAACAAGCCCATGAAGTGATTATCTTGAAACTTTAATTCGTTAAAATTCGAATTATGCATTAGCTGGCCTTGGATACTATTGCTATTTATACAATCTAGTATGTCTATCCAGAAATTATCCCACTCATCACATTCCCAAGCGTATGGTCTCTGAAGAAGTGGAACAGAAAACATTAAGTTTTCTCCAAATAAATCCTTTAAAGTAATAAATTGCAAGTTACTCATTTTTGAGTTCTATATCCATTACCTACTTGTCCCAATAATATTTTTTGCAATGATCGATGAGAAGGTAAATATGATCACCACCTGTCTCGGTCAGTGTGTCATACAAAGTGGAGAAGCCGGAATTTGCTAGTTCATTCACGATGTCTATTATCTTCTCTTCCTTCAAAAGGATGTATGGATCCTTTGTGTGTGCTAATGCAATGTACTTCATTACATTTTGCTCTTTTTGAGAAAGATTTGAATATCGAATTATTTCATGTTTGTTATTAATGCTTTTAGATGTAAGATTCAGCCTTAGTGATATTATTGCTGCAACTAAATGGACACTTTTTTGGGTAGAAAATGCCTTGCGACTTTTTATGCCCTTAGATATTTCCTTATATCTACTTTCGTTATCTTTGTCAATTATTAGGCCAATAGCCATCTTAAATCCTCATTTAATTTGAATAATGTCTGTGCACCCATTATCTTCGTTGTATTCCAATTTATATTCTCTACCTACGCTTTTAGAAATAACCTTTTCTGTTTCTTCTCCAGGTCTAACTTCTTCGTAGGTTACAAACAATATAACTTGCTCCAGTAGTTCTGGAAGTGTTTTAAGAATTTGAACTCGTGGGTCAATAAGTTCTCCTGGATCCTTTGATATTCTTCCAAGAGGTGTATCTACAATGAAAGGTGCTTCTTTTCCTGTGACACGTGCTAAAGCTATGACAAAAGCTAAACTAAAACACTGCCTTTCGCCAGCAGACAATCCCTCTCTTGCCAATCTATCATTTTTGTCATAAATATCTAAGACATAGTTGTCTTGCATGATTACTTGCCTGTAATGATCCTTCTTCCACATGAATTCAGAGAAAACATTTTGTGTTTCCTTTCTTACTTTCTCTTTTGTTTCTTTCTCATAGATACCATATAACTTATTTAGTTCATCCATAATCAATTTTGTATAAGACTGATATTTTCTCAACTCTTCATTTTCTTTTTCGTTTGCCTTCAGCTTATCTGCAGTTTTTTCATATGATTTTAAGTCTTCTTCTAGTTGTTCTCTCTCAACCTCGTTTCTCATCTTTTCTCGTACTTCTTCTTGAACTTTCATCTCTACTCTCTTTTTCTCTTCTTCTTTTAGAGCAACAGTTTCTACATCCGAATTTTTAAGGTAATCGCTGATTTCTTTTAGTTTTTCACTAATATCATCTATTGATTTTCGAGCCTGATTATCTTCGTCAATCTTTTGGAGTAAATTTGATATTGTATTTCTGGATTCATTCTCTAAGTTTGTAATATCTAGAGGGATCTTTGTGACTAAATTATGTAGCTCAGTATTCTGTCTACTGATTAATGCAGTAAGCTCTTGTATCTCGTTGTCATTAATGCCCTTCTTTAAAGACCTTTTACATATGCATTCTTCATTTTCTAATATCTTTTTAATAAACTCTGCTCTAATAGGAGCTGGAATTTCGCCTTGTTCCTCTAGTGAGCTATAAACTTTTGATACTTCATCAAAAATATCATTCATCATGGTTACATATATCTGTTCTGTGTTACTAGACAAGTCCGCCTTTATGCCTTCACGCTCTGATTTTATTATTTCAAGCTGTTCCTTAAGCTCTTTTTCTCTCTTAACATATTCCTTTACTTTATCTATTGACGCTTGTTCATTTTCTAGTTTTTGTATTAGTTTCTGCCCTTTTGAGATCTCATCGAGCCTTTTTCTTATATTGAGAGAAAGCTTGCTTATTGCATCCTTTGCACCTTCAACTTTGGCAATTATATCTTGCAACTCTTTGCTTTTAGTACATTTGCTAATATCTCTGTTATATTCTGCATCTATTTTTTTTAGTGTTTCGATAGTCTTTTCAATGTCATCAAAGCCAAGGAGCCCTTTAATTGCATCTTGTATTTCAATTTCATGTCCACATTTTGAATAGTTTTGGATTTTTTCACCATCAAACATAAAATACTTTCTTAGTTTCTTAGGCAAAATAGAGTTCATTTCCAATTCTGGTTCATTAATACGTTCGGGATCCCCCACTCCTTCCTCTTTGAGGACTATAAATGTATTTTTGTTCTCTGTGTTACCATTAAAAGCACTAAATTTACGAGTAAGATGATATTTATTCTGTTCGTGTTCAAAAATAATTTTTACAGAAGTATCAATTGAATTGTTCTCTTTAGATTCTGTAAAAGCGATAGAATTCATAATATCGCTGTTTGCAGTGCTCACCTCATCATACTCTTCCTCGCCATAGAAGCACCATTGGATGGCACTAAATAATTTTGTTTTTCCTGCACCCATTGCACCATGTACAAGTGTTACATTTCCATCTTGTGAAGATGCAAATTCAAGTTCATGAGTGCCATAATATGACCGAAAATTATTTAACTGTATTGAAATCAATCTCATTTTTTACAATCTCTTTCAATAATTTCAATAATCTCTTTTTTTAAATTGTGATCTTTGTGACGAGCGAAACGAAGTATATTGATTATTGTTGTAGACAATTCCTCCGTTGTACCCAATTTTTTAATTAGAATCTCTTGTATTTCATTTAAATTCATAATTTATTACTCTTTTATATATTTGGTATAGTCAAGTATTTATCTAATATCTGATTCAATTCCTTCATTACTGTAAGCCCATTTATTGAGTTCTCGGCAAACAAAAATGCTCGATCAATTTCTTTGCGTAGTATTTGCTTGTCGACGTCGGTTATCCTATCACACACCTTTGGTCGAGGCAAAACAATAAAGTCGTGAATTACCGCCTTGTCTTTACTTCCGTCCTTTAGTTTTCTAAGCACTCTTCCTCTGCGTTGCACATATTCCGTTGGATTAGTACTACTAGAAAGAATGAATGCTTCTCTTATAATAGGAACGTCAAGCCCTTCGTTAAAGATATTCATTGATGTCAATATCTGATATATTCCTGTTCTAAAGTTATTTAAGATTTCGTTCTTCTCAGTTTGATTTTCCTCTCCGGTAAACCTATGTGAAATTATCCCTGAGCCTTTTAACATACTTGCTACCTTATCAAGTTCCTTTGTGTCTGGTGCACAGAATACAATTGTATGTTTTATATCCTTTCTTCTCTTCTGGACAATTTCCTTAAATCTAACAACTTTCATTATCGCTGTTTTTAATACTTTTGCTCTTGAATTGAGTAGACCACTTAGTTTTTTATTACTCTTTAAGATTGCATCAAAGTTGTCTTTGCTGGAAGGCCTGAACATTTGCTTGATCTTGTTAGTTATTTCCTCATATTTTTCAGTCTCCTCCTCTGTCAAATATATCTGGTGAATGTAGTATTCATACGGGCATAAGAAACCTTCTTGAATTGCCTTTTTCAGGTCAAATGTGAATATAGTTGATCCTAGCAATGATTCTACAAATCGAGTACCTTCATCATCAAAGAATCTTGTTGGTGTTGCGCTTAGGCCAAGTGTAAAATCATAATCCCTATAGATGCTCTCTATTGCACCAGTTGATCCCAAATGATGGCATTCATCTGCAACCAATAAAACCTTTATTTCGTCTCTGTTTATTCTATTTAAGAGTTTTTCAAATGAGTTGTTTTTCAATGTTTCGTGTGTTGATACAATCGTTAAATACTTTTCTAATTTCAGATTGACCCTTGAGATCCCATCAGAAACCTGTCGCCTCCAACTGGAGTTCTCTGAGCTGCAAATAATCGGTTTTAGATTAAATTCATGACATTCATCTGCCCACTGATTTACTAACGATTTCGTTGGACACGATATAATGGTAACTATGCCATCTACCTGCTTTGCAAGACGACATAATCCAAAAAGTGCAGTCTTGGTTTTTCCAGTTCCAGTTGCCATTTCTAGCACCCCTCGCATCGCATTATCAAGCCAAGCTTGAATCGCCTTCTCCTGGTAATGCCAGGGAGTATGTCCTTCACAAGAATGTGGCTTGTCTGAAATTTGTTTTCTCTTTGTTGAAAGCAAACTGTAAGGTCTAGAAAAATCTCCTTTTAGTGATTTAATGTTCTCCAATGCAATGTCTGGTACATTAATAATCCTCAGATTTCGATCTTTGTTTTCCCAGATTCGCTGGAAAAGTATTTCCTTTTGTTGAATAATACCCATTGAGCTTTCATCAAAGCTATTGAAGATGGCAAGTTCTTCATAGTTTATGTTTGCATGTGCGGTGTCATTATAAGAACCCATAAACATTATTTTTGAGTCATCAATATCCTTAAATATTCCAAACTTTACATGAAAATCTCCACCAAATAACTTGTTCTTGGGAATTGCAATCTTAATATCCATAATGTTGTCTGCAATAAGCCAGGAAAGTGCAACACGAGTATCTTCTCGCAAGTCTGTTTTCAACTGCTCAATACTTCTAGACAAGGCCTGATAGATTATTTCATTTTCTTCAGCTTCACTCCCTAATAAAATTGCTTCTAAATCATCCTTATTGAGATAGGGGCTTGTTAACAACCTTATCTTCCCCCCTCTTTCAACCAATGGGATGATTGCTTGAGAGATTTCTTTAAGCCACCCAGAAGTAAAATAGCCAACACCACGGTCATATGTTATGGCCTCAGACAATACTGGAATAAAGAAATCCTTAGCTAAACTATGATTAGAAGAATCTAATATTTTTGGAATGTTTTTCAAATCAGAAAATGTCATCTATTGCCCTAACAAATGTCCATATTGCGAAGAGAAGTCGTTTATTCTGTTGATACTAGTAGAAATTTTATTTCTTCTAAGATAAACCTCTAAAGACTCTTTGGTAAATCTAATACCCGAATTTTTAACTATTTCAAGTATTATGTCATTAATTGTTTTAATATTGTCTGCTGATGGAGGTAATACGGCTATATCAGAAATCACCCCTAATTCAGAGTGTTTTCTTATAATAGTAGATAGCAAAGATCTATTCCAATGACAGGGGTCGACTGGAGGTAAATCCAAGACCTTCAGTAAATTATGTAAAAGAACATACTTTTTACCGTTTATTTCCTTGCATATTTCAAGCAATAACTCCTTTACTGCCTTGTCTGTTAACTTAATTACTTTCCTATGTATCCATCTCCCAGCACCAACCTTGTATATATTCAAAGACCTCGCAATCACGTTCGATATCTGATAATAAACTAATCCTCTCTTGTTAATAAAATAAGCTTCTATGTCCTGCCAAAAAAGCTCTTTATCAGCTTTAAGAAAATAATTATCTACTTCGTCATTTAATTGTAGCCTTTCTTTTGACAAATTCTCTGTACTTTCAATATCAGGATATTTTCTGTAAACATATAAATCATTGTTATGAATCCTCAGGCAACTATAAAGTGCATATTGGTTTGGAATTCCAAGATAGTCCATTAACGCTTTATTATTTTTATAAATATGCTGTACAGAAGTTTTTCTGCTTAGGTTGTCTACGGCTCCATCAATTTTTTCATACACTCTATCGAATTCATCAAAGTTTATATTGATATTATCGGTGTGAATATAAGTTCCTCTTCCCCACATTACCGCATTCATAACCCTGTCAATAGATCTTGGCGAATTACTAGGTTTACCGTTACAAAATCGGTTACAATAAAGTTCTGTAAGCTCGCTTTGATGCAATCCATGTATATGTGATCTAATAAGATACTCTAGGTTTAATAATATTTTGTTTTTAATACCTACTAATATACTATCTTCAAATAGACCTTCTCTGCTGAGGAATAAATCTATACAAATATCCTCGACATTCTGATCATATGTTATATCCAATTTCAAATATTCGCGTATTTGACTTTTATCTAGCCCAAGTAGATTTCCACTTTCATCAATTAGGTCATTATAAGCATTGCTAATATCCTTGTCTCTGTATAATGAAAGAAAAGACTCCCCATCTAGTGAAACTCGGTATATTTTTCTTTCCGACAAACATAGATAGAATTCAATCATTAACTCATAAATATCCTTTTCCAGGAAAACGTCATTTGTTAATGTTAAATTATAGAAATCGTTAGATGTTATAACCCCCTTATTCCTAAACAGTTCATCAAGGTGTAGTTCAAAATATGTCATTAGGTTTTCTTTAAATGGATATAAGTGAATTTTTTTCTCATAATCCCTGCATAATTGCCTCACTCTTTCTCTAGTAATACTTTCTCGTTTGCCTGTTTCCTCTAATGTCATTGGTTGACCGCCAACTCCATGTCTCAATTTGAATATCTTTAATCCTCTAGGCTCAAGAATTTTAAAAATTATTTTTAACGCTTTAACTTGTGTTTGTGTCATATCTTCTATCTGATCATTCTGAACACAAAGGAAATCTCTTATGCCTTTTAATTCTGTACTTGTCAAATTCAGTCCTACTAACTTCTTTTTTATTTCACCTCTTTCTAAATCAATTTTAGATTTAGATGTAATTATTAAACCTCTTAACAAATGAAAACAACTTATACCTCCTGAAATATTTTCTGAAACAACACCTTCTCGTCTGTCTAATAATTCAATACTATCTAATGTATCCACGAGAGATTTTTCTCCAAAATTCTTTTCTGTAAGCAAATCGGATATGGATGTTTCAAGTAAGTCTCCAATATTAGATATATTTAATTTGTTTAGACAATCCTTAGTTCTTGCAGGAAAACTAACAGATGCAATAGGTATTTTTAGAGTAGACTCATTAATAATCTTAATTCTTTGTTTAAGCAATACAGTTTCATTAGTAAAATTATAATCAACATTTAAACTGATATCTTCAGTCGTAAAATGTGCTTCTATATTGTTAATTACATTTTTCACTTCATCCAAACACGTAGCCCCAAAATTCCTAATCTCCTTAAGGTCTTCTAGATCTTCTAGTTCTAGAAGTTGTCCTATCGTTTTGAACCCCTCTTCAAGTAAACAATTTGTCGTTCTTCTGGAAAACATTTCTTCAGTTATTTTAATATTATTATAATCGCAAGCATTATCATCATCATTTTTGTTTGAAGATTCTGACTCCTCTTTTTTATAGCCACTAATTCCTGAATATATTTTTCTAAGCAAATTTAACATTATATGTTTTGTATATATCGTGCAGTCAATTCAGTTTTAATTCCAGTATTTACCTTTCGGAGGGACAACAAATCTTATCCCACATTTAGGATCTGAAAGATCATTGTGATAACGAGGAATCACATGAAAATGAAGTTGTTCAATAGTTTGTCCAGCAGCCACACCATCTATTCCGGAATTAAATCCATCAGGCTTTGCATTATGGGATATGATTCGTGTGTTATGAGTACCTCTTATTACATGCTAACAAGTTCTTCTACGGTTGCTGTATAGTAACGAATTTTATAGTAAATCTGAGTTGTTTCAAGTGTATTCTCAATAGTCATATGGCTGTATAGTATCTTCCATGTAAAGTTATCCTGATCGATTAATCATAGGGATGCATGGTTAGAGGGGTTAAATACTTTTCATAACCAGATTTGGTCAGCAATAGAACCTTTTTGTTTTGCAAGTTAGTTTACTTCAATATCATAAAGCATGTTCCATATCCAAGGTTTAAACCAAATCATTTTGTGAAGTGTTTTTCTTGTTAATAGCTGTAAATAGTCTCGCAATATCACAAATAAATTAATCACACAATAAACGAAATCAATACTATCAAGCAAATTGAGGAAAAATGATACTCAACGTCTGGCTGAAATCAAGAGGCAAACTATACTCCCATCAACTTTTTCTAACATTGTAGAAAATTATTTGATGACTGTTCGGAAGATCTTATATGTAGGAAAGATGGAATGTTGATACTTTTACTTTGAAACACAATTTAGCGAAAGAATCCGGTGTCCATATAGTGTCTATTGAAGAGCTAAATTGAGGTAAAATCACCTAACAGAATCTATACAGAAACAATAGATAATGTTAGGTGGTTAAAGGACTTGTGTGTGATATCAACGACTTAGGGAAATATACTGAATCAGATTAGAAATCTGATGCTCTATCCGGCTGAGCTACTGGCGCTTAGTTCGCAAACCCCTTATTGTACAAATACTTACACAAACAATATCTCTTGTGAAAACTCATTGAGATCCTTCAAAACAGCCGATATCATTGTACTTTTCACCGAAAGTGTAACAATCTTAAGGTTATTATTCTGAAATGACTACACAGACAGCCAAAACTGAACAATAACTTTGAGCATCCTATATTAGTTAAAAATTTAAATAATACAACTAAAAAAACTTGTATAGAGCATGCCAACCAAACAGCGACTTTTTTATTGACCTATAAACTTTATACTAATAAATAGCTGAGAATGGAATCTATAATATGCCAATTTTAGTTTTGTGATATTGTTGGCTTACATTACCCATTCTTTGTCTCGTTGAAGATATCGTTCGCTTCTTGAGGTGTCGCATTCTTATGAATAATGGCATGCAGAGACTTTGCCATGGCAACTGGGTGTTTATGCTGCCAGATGTTCCTTCCCAGGTTTATCCCTATCGCCCCTTTAGTCATACCGTCGTGGACAAACTCAAACACAGGAAGTTCCGTATCGAACTTTGGCCCGCCTGCTATAACTATTGGCACTGGACAGCCTTCAGTAACTTTTTCAAACTCTTCACACCAGTAGGTCTTTACTACCTTGGCACCCAGTTCTGCGGCGATGCGGCAGCACAACGATAAATACCTGGCATCACGCTTTTCCAACTCTTTTCCAACAGCCGTGACTGCCATCACAGGTATGCCATACTCTTCACACTCATCTACGAGTTTTCCCAGATTGAGTAGTGTTTGACGCTCGTATTTACTACCTACAAAAACTGACAGACCTACCCCAGCGACGTTTAGTCTGAGTGCGTCTTTTATTGAAGTGGTGAGTCCCTCATTTGCAAGATCTCCCCCGACTACACTTGTACCTCCGGATACTCTGAGGATGACCGGTTTACTATCATCCGGATTTATAGCAGCTCGTAATACTCCTCTTGTAACAAAAAGTGCGTCACAATATTCAATAATCGGTTTAATTGTTTCACCCGGTTTTTCCAGGTTGCTTGTTGCTCCTAAAAAATACCCATGATCTATCGGCATGAACATACATTTACCGTCAGATCCCATCAGCGAAGAGAGTCGATTCTGCATTCCCCAATCCATTACTGCACCTCCATTATTAAAATGTTATTTTATATATTATTAATTTCTTGATTTTACTTCAGAGAAATTTTCCTTTTTCATTATGGCTGGAGAAATAGCATAGAAAATTCAATTTATTATGTCAACGGAAATGTCAATATGCGAATAATAATATAGTCTTATCACGTTTGTCCCGGCAATCTCAACAGATAGAATTCTCAGGGCTTGGGCGATTAGCCAGAGCGGATAATCAGATTACGGAAAAACAGGCTTTCCTGAAGAGTAATCAACGCGAACAAATCCTTGTAATCAAAACTGTTAAATGTATAATTGCCATAGGTAAAATTGATAACACACTTTTTATATATTTAGACTGCCAACGATAACCTCTTAATAGATATAGTATGAAAAAGAGATTATTCATATCTGCATTAGTCGTAATATTGGTTTCTCTTTCTTCTCCTGTTATACAGGCAGCAGGAAAGGATCGCATCAACTTACGTTCATCTTATGCGGAATTACCCACTTCTCAAGTACAGCAATTACCTCACAAATCAATACGAAAAGAGAAGAAATGGGGGTTCTACGGTCACAGTACGATTAGTCATATTTACGAAAAAGGAACTATAGATGGAGATGTGGTTGTAGTGGACAACTCTACCGACCTAACGTGGCACCAGTCTGGCTCTGAAAAGCATATGGGATGGAAAAACGTGGAGGCATGGTTAAAGGACTTGAATGAAGAAGGCTATGCCGGATGTAACGACTGGAGATTGCCTACTGTGGAAGAAGCGTTAACGTTATTAGAGTCTACTAAGAATACGGATGGCCTATACATAAATTCTGTATTTAATAAGAGACAAGACCTGATTTGGACTGGCGATAGTTTCAAATCCAGTGCTGAAGACAGGTGGGAGATAGGTGTCCTGAGTGGTATATGGGAGATAAACTTCCGTAAAGGTAGCGTTGGATGGATGAACACTTTTCTCAACTTTCGTTTTGTTCGACCTGTGCGTTCGGGTATTACACATATGCCTGATGAGGAGAAGGTCTCTTCTGTAATACCACAAAAAGAGAAGCCTGTTCCTGTTGTTGAAGATTTAAAAGGCCCTTCTGTAACCGCACTGAAACAACAGAGAAAAACTGATAGTCATGAGGCTAAGGCATCAAGCGTACAGCTTCGTTCGACTTATACGGAATTACCTACTTCTCAAGTGCAGCAATTACCTCATAAATCAATACGAAAAAAGAAGAAATGGGGTTTCTACGGTCACAGTACAATTAGTCACGCTTACGAAAAAGAGACTGTGGATGGAGATGAGGTTGTGGTGGATTATTCTACCGGCCTAACGTGGCACCAGTCTGGTTCTGAAAAGCAAATGGGATGGAAAACAGTAGAGACATGGTTAAAGGACTTAAATAAAAAAGGCTATGCCGGAAGTAACGACTGGAGATTGCCTACTGTAGAAGAAGCTTTAACATTATTAGAGTCGACCAAAAATGTGGATGGCCTATACATAAATTCTATATTTGATAAGAGACAAGACCTGATTTGGACTGGCGACAGTTTCAAATCCAGCGATGGAGACAAGTGGGAGATAAGTTTCCGTAAAGGTAGTGTTAGATGGATGAATACTTTTCTCAATTTTCGTTCTGTTCGTCCATTGCATTCAGGTGTTACGCAGCTACGAAAAGAAAAGTTAGGACTTATTATTGAAGATATTGAAGATCCTCCTGTAGCGACCCCTAAACAAAAGAGAACGGTTGATGACATTGAGGCTAAGGTGTCAGGCGTAGAACTTCGTTCATCTTATTCTGATTTGTCGGTGTCACAGGTGCAGTCTATGCCAAATATTTTAATTCGTAGTAAAGAAAAATGGGGGTTTTACGGCCATAGTACAGTTGACCATAAATATGAAAAAATCCTCATAAATGGCAGTAGTGTGGTAAAAGATAACGCAACCGGTTTAATGTGGCACCAGTCTGGTTCAGATAAATATATGGGATGGGCGGAAGCAAGGAAATGGACAGAGAGGCTAAACAATAAAAAGTATGCTGGATATAACGACTGGCGGCTGCCCACTTTAGAAGAAGCTGTATCCCTAATAGACCCTGACGAGAAGAGTGATGGATTACACATAGATACCGCTTTCGATACCAACCAAAGTTGGATTTGGACAGGTGATAGTTGTGGCTCGGATGGTGCGTGGGACGTGGAGTTCGGTAACGGAAGTGTGCACTGGAGCGATATCAGCCGTGATATAAATTACTATGTTGTTCGTCCGGTACGCACAATGGAACGTTTACGGACATTGGGAAGTGACGAATCTAAAGAAAAAAGCGGAAAGTATTCTACAAGCATAAAGAAAGATGTCACCTCGGAAAGGCATTCCACACACACACACAAAGAAGTCGCTTTGGGATACCATTCTACACACATCAAAAAAGAGATTACTTTAGAAAAGAGTTCTTATAGAGTGTATACTCGCGAAGACTCCAATGTGTATCACAAAGAGGACTGTTCTATGCTATACTCTACAAAAAACTTAATAAAATACAATTCGTCACAGGAAGCAGGAAAAGCGGGCGGCTTGCCTTGTAACTATTGTAATCCGTAAATCTCTTTTGGTGTAACCAAGATCACAGTGTTTGACAATAGTCTCTCTAATAGCTGTCCTCGGCTACTGATCCGAAACTTAAGGGCCATAATCCAGCTCTTTAAGTTTGATGGTATATTCAATGGCCTCTCTGGCATTACGCCTCAATGATTGTCCGATCTCAGACTCTGCATTGACGTTTTCCGTAGTTTTTTGAATAGCCATTGTCAGCGCATATTCAAGCGCCTCTTTGGTATTTTCTCTCAGAGCTTGAGCAAAGTCTGTCTGCGTGGAGAGCATTTCTTTAGATTCGTTAACGGCGGTCTCCGCAACGTATTCAATACCTTCTCGCAAATTCCTACGTACAACTTGCAATAATTCTTCATTGTCAATTGTTGTATTTGCTACTTCGTCTACTACTTCACTTAGTGCAAAATCAACAGCGTCTCTCAGGTTTCTTCTTAGTATTTGTGCAAAATCTGAATCAGTTGAACCGGAGAGGGTTTCTTTGGATTTGCTAATAGTGGTGTCCGCAACATACTCGATTCCGTTACGAGTGTTTCGGCGTATTCTCTTAAACAGTTCACCATCGGCAACGGTCTCTTTAGATTTGCTGATAGCTGTATCGGCAACATACTCGATTCCGTTACGTGCATTCCTGCGTATCCTCTTAAATATTTCACCATCGTTAATTGCTGTATCTTTTACCTTAGCAATTGTATTTTCCAGCTCTGAGACGGTAGGTTTGATTGCTTTGGAGTAAATCAGTGTAGATGCTATACAAATAACAACAATTAACATTATGCCCCACGGTATTACTCTTCCGAAAGCATCAATCATATTCCTGAAAAAACCTGTCGTATTGTCAGCCATCTTGATCTCCTTATTATTGATCAATTAAAATTACAAAGCTTTGCTTTGAAAGTTGACTCTAAAGTGGCTTGATATTAATGTCAAGTAAAAAATAAGGGGGATGGACTACAATTAGGACAAGAAAACCGGTATGGTTAAGTGTGTTGTTTGTTAAAAACTAGACAGTAAATTTTTACTAGTATACTGACGGTAATCTATCGGATTGGCATAAAGATAAATTATCCCGGTTGATTGAATGAAAGAATCTTCTACGTTCATTTCTATTTTTCGGTGGCGAAGACTGAGTAGGAATATATTGTCTTAGTGGTTCGTCACACCGCTGGCAGACGGAAAAAGGCATCGAACTTCCCAGGATATTCTGCTTTCTTTCGGCGATTACAGAGACACTATCATTAATCAGATTTCCGATTCTTGTATCACCGGTCAGGTCGTGACAACATGCCAACACTTCTGCTTCCCACGTTACAAAAGCATGGAATTGAAACAGGCCACACCTTCCTGACTCCAGCCCAAAAGTTTTCGGCCGATATATGTCCGGATTCCATAAGTTGCCACCCCGTCCGTGGCATGCCGTCACATTAGATCTGACATCCAGCTTCTTCCAGAAGCTGACATATTCTTCCGATCCGTCACTATTTATCTCCGTCCTTATACCTGCCATCCTCAAACCTATATTTCCACGAGATAGATTGACCAACTCCTGTGTCCGTTTCAAGCCGTCTTCAAAAGACATTGTTGGGCAGAGCCTTTCAAATACCTCTTTTTGTATGCTGGGAAATGAGATGGTAATGGAATTTGGCCGAGACTCAATAAGCCTTTGTGAAATTCCTTCGTGTAATGATGCAGGATTTATTACGATTCCCACATCACAATTCTTATTGCGGATGCCAGATATCCATTCAAAAACTTTCGGATGTGACAGTGGGTCACCCATTCCTGAAAACGTAATAAGGCTGCCTTCTCTAATAAGTTTTTCTGAAACTGTCTTGAATACCTCTTCCGACATCATACCTTTCGATCTCGTAATACTATCGCGCGGACACATGAGGCATTCGCTGCCGCATTGATTGGTAATCTCCATGTCTACAGATACAAACGCCCAGTCAGAAGGCATCCTGCTTCGCCTTTCTGACTGCCTCAAGCCACGCGCTGCCGAAGCGTTTGTCAGGTTCCAGATAGTGGCCTTCACTCCACTCGTTCCATGACGCAATGAAGGAGAGTTGGGGTTTATTGAATTCCTTGGTGTAGCTGATTGCACGGCCAAGAAAATCGGAAAAGAGCGCGGGATCTTCGTTTATCACAACAGGCCACCATGGATAACGTTCAGTCATATGGTACCCTTTTACTGCGGCTCGTGGTGTTGCATCCCATCCGGGTGATACTGATGGGTAGTATGTAAGCCCCGATTTGCCAGCAAAACCTTTCCATTCGTTGCTACGCTTCTTTACCAACTCGCCATAATCCTGCTGGTACTTACCCTTCCAGTCGGGAAGCCAGACATAGTGGCTTACACTGTCAAACCCTGCTTTTTTGAATTCATGAATAATGGCTGGTGCCGGATTAATGGCTATCAGATGAAGGCCGGGATATCCTTTTTTTCTCATATAGTCCTTTGCCTTATGGATTGCCAGAGAAGCAAGCCCTTCACCCAACTGACGAAGAAAAAAAGTGCTATCGAAGATGGAGAGCATTGGCATATCGTTTACACAAAAATAATTTGATCTCGAAAAATACCTCTCCTCAATGAATTTTATGAACTCTACAAAATCATCCGGATCGGTGTAAACAAGCCTGCCCGGGCCAATGTTATTATGTGACCTCTGTTTTACCGGCAGGATCCCTCGTGGCATCCGATTCGCCCACATCAGGGCGAATGGAAAGTCATCGCCACCATCCGTGCCTAGAAATCCCTTGTCCAGTGCTGCCTCAAAGACCCTTTTTCCCCGAGACCAGAAAAAGCCATACACAAAGAAATCCACTCCATAGTTACGGGCAAGCTCGACCTGCTTCTGAGCGGTAGCAGGAGAGGAATCATCATAAGGCCCATCAGCAGGTAGTCTCGGTTGGCTGTGGTCGGGAAATCGTATTGGTGCATTCAGCACAAGATCCCACTCACTCCAACCCGCTGGGAATTTACTGTCCCGTTCAGCACACACATGCCAGCCTGGATATACATACGCACCGATTTTTATATTATTGTCCGAATCATTCACTATTTTTCCCCTACCAGACTAAAATGTAACGTCAAATATCATTTTTGCAAGTGAAAGTATAATATTCATATAACTCGATGTATAGGGATTTAAATATTGATAACACTTCGACTCCGCTCAGTGTGACGTCATTTGGGACTATCAGCGTGATGTCATCCTGAGCGGAGTCGAAGGATAGCTTTTGCTGCGAGAAGACTTAACTTGATAGATAGGACAAACAAAATTTTTTGATTCTGTGTGGTGGCACGGACAAACTTTGTTTGTCCGTGTTTTCAGTATATTGCAATGCTTTGCATGGACAAACGAGTTTGTCCATGCAACTTTGTAAGTTAGCAAAAAAGTTGTGTGAAGATCAAATGTGATAGAAATTGTGTTTCGCTATTTAAGAATTTATCCTTTTTTTTTCATCGTGATCTTGAAGAAGACCTCTGTTAATCCCCTGATACGCTGAAAACCTCTTTCGGGGTCGTTGAACTCGTTTTGTGTGTCGAGAGTTACAGAGACCATATAGACCAAGAGTAACCCATTCGTTTCGTCCTGTCTCGCGTACTGGCTAAGCCATTGGATCCCCTGTATGGACATCAGCCTGAGCTTGGCGTAACGAGGCACCTTAAAGTCCATATTATCCATCAGTCTGGTCTTATTAAAGAGATCTTCGCTTATATGCTCTCTCATTCCGGGATTGTTCCACTCTTCAACAAATTCGTTGACAATCTTTGTAATAGTTTGGCGTGGCAACATCGGTATCTCAACATCCATAAGCACAATGTCGTCTGGCATGACCATCTTTTCAGCTTCCGGCGTAGCTATAACCTCGAAGTTACGGAACTCCTGCGCTTCAACAGAAGCAGACAAGGTCATAACAGTTATGAGTAGTAGTAGTCTTAATTTCATTGTGTTATATCGTTAAACAAGTTAAGTCGCTTCGCTATAAATGACTATCCTTCGACTCCGCTCAGGATGATGTCACACTGAGCGGAGTCGAAGTGTTATCAACTTCTAATTTCCTATTGCATAAATTTACCTTAACGCAGCAGTCGCCAGGAAAAAAGATTTTGCATAATTGCCTTACTGTCCTACACAGTTGAACACTCGCACTGCGAACAATCAATTATTATCACACTCTGCTGGTAACGGCCCGATTTCGTCTATCCTGAGACATCCACGCTCCAAGAGCCGCCCGCATCCCGGAGCTTTCCTTTACCATTATTCAGCGTTCCCCATAGTGTATTCCAGGTATCACCCGGGCCTGGTATAATAGTAGCTCCCTCCAAAACGTAGGATGTGTAGATGATTGTCAACACCCCGCTTCTTGCGTTGTAAGTCCAACTTCCACTACTACTAAATGGAAGAGCGCCACCACCCGTACCGCGTTGAGTAAACATTCCGTTTGTATCAAACACAATAGCTCCGGTAGTTATTCTGCCATCTGACCAGTTCTGAGTAAAAGTCCCACGTCCGGGAGGAAAAGCACCTTTTCCCGGGTTTAAAGGATCCCAGGGGTTTTGTCCTGTTAATGAAGTTACCTTAACCGCTTCCCAGAAAAATAACTCAAAATCATCTAGATCAATTTCCTTCTTTACCACTGCTTCAAGCGGGAAGTACTCTGTCTTGCTCGAAATTACCCTGTCGGCGCCATAAGAGGCCCCGGCAGTAATAAATAACAGGAAGAACGTCAAAGCCAATAATAGAGGACTACTTTTCATCACTGTTCCTCCCTATCTTCTTTTTCGATAAGTTTTATGTTAATACCTACATTTACACCAACATCTACCAATGTTTTAGCGGTATCACTGACACGGAATTTATTTCGTACAATAAACTTACCACTTTCTATAATTATAGGACTTCTCTCTGATTCCAGGCTTCCTGCTAACGGTGGATTTGCCATCCAGATAGCCTCGTATCTCTTGTTTAGTTCGGCTTCAGAAATCGAAGTGTTCAAATTGTCTATCTCGGCAAAGACAGTGACATCTTTTCCCGGTAAAAATGGGCTGTCAGCGGTTATCTCCCTGATAGAAGGAGGTTTTGTCGTATGGAGCACAACTTCGGCTTTTGCTGTAAGCTTCCCTCCATTTACGAACAGGCCAGCTTTTTCATCGGTCTCAATTGTTGCTGTAAATATTGCAGTGCCTTCCTCACCCTCTTTCAGATCATAGTAACCATCCGGTATAGAATCTCCCACTTTATATCTAGAGTGATGGTCCAGTGGAGGGTGCCAGTGACTTGGGGAAAGACCCTTGCCATGCATGCCTACTCCCTTGCTGCCGCTTCTGTTATACTCGATATATTTCTCCAGAGGGGAATCCCTTAGCATTTTCGCGTAGTCACCGGAATTACCAAGATAGGAGCGTGCAACGATTCCCTTCTCCGTCCCATTCTTAAATTTCACAGTAAGGACGAGAGGTTGAACAAGCGCGGTAACCTGGAGCTGCTCCATAGGAAAGTTGAGAGTCTGGTTCTCCGGGCTGAAACTGATCTCCTCCACCACCGGCCAGGTCGGATCAAGAGTATGTTGAAATTGGTATCTATAATTAAGGTAAGTGAGTCTGCCCTGACCGCTTGCCCTTACAAGCTGGGCAGTCATTGTTACAGGTGACTGAGTTCCGTAATCACCGGTGAAAACGACTCTCTTCTCGGATACCAACCCGTTATCGTCCGTGAATTTGAATGGCGTAACGCTGCCGTCAGACCACTTAACATTATATTTAACCATCTTCACACCGCCTTCGGCCTTGACCCGATACACGACAACATCGCCTGCGGGAAGGTAATATTGTCCTGATATCTTTTTACCGTCATCCCATTGTTGATATATCGGTTTCTCTTTAAAGGAACCAAGGAACTCATAGTCACTGTCAAATTTCTCAACATGGAATTTTATCAATTTCTGAAAGCGCACTACTCCCTTTTCGTCCTTCAGCGTAAGAGTCAGTCTGGCATTTGTTGTTTTAACCGCATTTACTATTACCATACCACCTTTGTCTTTGTCGGTAGCGCTGACCGCATCTCCATTGACCTTTACCTCAAGGCCGCTAAATCCGGATGTACTTCCCTTCTCATCTCCCACACGATAATGCACCACCGGCCTCAGCATCATTTTGCTGCCGAGCAGCATATCATAAGATGTGCCGTCTTTCACAGTACGCTCCGCAGGAGCATCTACAGTAGTCGGAACTTCAATGACTTCCAATCCTTCCACGTTTACCACCGCGTATCCTGGCCCGGTAACGTGAATCTTGCCCATCTTTATTTTACCGTCATCTTTAAATCCGGTAATACCATTCGCGGTAATGGAGGTGCCAAGCATCTTTGCACTCTTTTTTGCAAAAATCCGGTGCTTTTCTTTGTCCACCCTGCCGCCACTTGCCTTAGGTACAAGCCCCCTCGACAGCTTCTTAGCTGTAGATAGGTCAACTCCACCCACAATTCTACCATCCTGCACAAGAACATAATTCGTATACACTCTGTATTCAACAAATAGAGGAGAGCCCAGCACGGAAGCAGCTAAGGTATCGCCAGCAATTGGCCCTTCACTAGGATGATTGGCGCTAAGCCCTATTGCCTTAAGAAGTGGCTTCTCCGGATTGTCTTTGGGTTTTTCAGGCTCTTTACGCTCTTTACGCGTGACAACGACCTCCAGCACGCCCGGTTCCTCACCTCCGGCCTTCTCACGTGTAATCGTCAACGTCATCTCATTGTCTGCCTTGGCTTTCTCGCGGATGATCGTCAACGTCATCTCGTTGTCAGCAGTTTTGGCCTTCTCGCGGGTGATCGTCAGCGTCATCTCATTGTCAGCAGTTTTGGCTTTCTCACGTGTGATCGTCAACGTCATCTCATTGTCAGCAGCCGCCTTGGCTTCCTCACGGATGATTGTCAGTATCATTTCGTTATCAGTAGCAGCCTTCTCCTTCTCTCGAGTAATCGTCAACGTCATCTCGTTGCCAGCAGCCGCCTTGGCTTCCTCACGGGTGATTGTCAGTGTCATTTCGTTATCAGTGGCAGTCTCAGCTTTTTCACGGGTGATAGTCAACATCATTTCATTGTCAGTAGCAGCCTTCTCCTTCTCACGAGTAATCGTCAGTGTCATCTCAGCGCCTTCGTCAGTGCCCTCATCGTCACCCTTTACGCGCTTGATGATGACCTTCATCTCCTTGGCATCTTCAGTACCCTTTACCCGCTTGATAGTGACCTTCATCTCCTTGGCGTCTTCAGTACCCTTTACGCGCTTGATGGTGACCTTCATCTCTTTGGAGTCACCATAGCCTGCTTCTGCAATCAGCAGAGTAAACAGGAGCGGTAAAATCAAAAAAAGAACCAGGATGTTTTTGCTTTTCAATTTATTCTTTCAAAAGATAAGCAGGAGTTGATAAAAACATAGGGTTTAGTATTGCCATTCATTGTTATGGTTTGTGACCTTTATTGATACACAAAAATCGCTCCGTTTGAATCCCACCAACTTCTAAGTCACCAAATCCAACACTCGTTAGATCCTTCCCTGTCTCAGACAAAAGTGTCCATCCTTGACTCCAATAATATAATTCTCTTCCATCTTTACATTGAACATCAATATCAACACTATCAATTCCATCTCCATCTTTCACCTCTACTTCAATGTCCCCACCTGTTTCCGTAAGATTAACCAACTTAGGATCCGCATAAGCCAGCTCTCCAGATCCAAAGGCCACAGCCACGAGCAAAATAAGACCGCCTACAATTAGATTCTCTCTACAGGATAATACTTTACACAAAATATTTATTTTCATTTTACTCCCTCCTAATTAAGAAAAGTTAATATGTTATAAAAATGCTTTAGACACGAATTACCCCAGTACAATCGTTCCTCCTTACGGGGCAGGCACGAAATATATATCCTTCCAAACTGTTTATGATCCGCGTGATGCATCTACTACAATTTTCCATATTTCATTTTTGTTCATTTCGTCTTCCGCTTTTCTCCGTGCCTCTGCGCCTTTGTGTGAGTCTATGTTTTTGTTTTTTCTCACACGCCAACTTGCCTACCGGTAGACAGGGATGCTAAAACCACTCAATTCAGGTCAAGGTCTTCTTCCAACTCCTTCTCCTCTTCCTTGTCATCATCGGTCATAGGAACGCACTTGAAGGTATACTTTACCGGCTTGCCGTCGGCTGGCGCCTCAGCGTCAAAGCCGAGTTCCGTCAAATCGGCGTTCTTGGCCGCGTCACTCACGGGCTCTGGTTTGAAGCCATCGTTACAAAGCACATCAATACTGGGAGCTTTCTCATCGGCGGAGAGGCCGATGGTCAGCTTTCTCTTGCCTTCGCTGTCCTCCACTTGGGTCGGGCCGCTATAGTCTGCATTTACAATCCCGGCAAAGCCTAATATCATTGAAACCATTATAATGTATACCAAATGGGTAGATGTCCTGTCTCTTTTCATTGTAAATCCTCCTTTGTCATTCTTCTTTCCATACACATAATCCCTAACGAGTCGGAACATGTAGGGCAATCCTTCTGAATTCAGCGAGGTAAATCATCCCATTCGCCTTCGTCGGAATCTTCTTTAACACACCTATATTTAAACTTCCTAGTTACATTAGCCGGTAAGCCAACGCCTGATGTTTCATAATCATCACCATCCTCATCGACACCTATGAGATGGCTACTATGAGATTGAGGTATCCAACCGCCTTCGTCAGCGTCATAACGTTGAAAGACCTTTCCCTCTTTACAAAGAATGCTCACATCTACAAGTGTAATTCCATCGCCCTCTTTCAATGTTAATGTCTGGGACTTTCCTTCCCACACATCGATCTTTTTAGTCTTCTCACCCGCATAAATGCCCTCAAACCCAAAGGCAAAACTCACAAGCAGCACCAAGGCACCAGCAAATAGATTCCTTCTACAGAATAAAGCTTTATGCAAAAATCCCATTATCATTTTACTCCCTCCTTATTAAAAGTAGGTTAAAGTTAAAGTATCAAAAAGTTGTTGAAAATGCTTTAGACACGAATTTACACGAATATATATCTAAAAAAGCCGCCTTCAGTGCTACATCATTAAGCCTCTGCGTTCTTTGCTCCTTTGCGGTGATATATTACCTTAAATCTAAAATCGTAATCCGTAAATTTTGGTTGCTATTCTTATAAGCTGGATATTAGAACAAATTCTTAATGAATTTCAACTGTTTTTTTTATTGACTTTTTAATATGAAAGATTAATATCCGTATTTCTGTAACATACGCGTGACGATCAAGTTAACAAAAATAATAATCACACAAAGGCACGGAGTTACAAAGGATAGCGACGAAAAAAAGAGGCGTTTTCACCAAAGAACGCAAGGGGTGGAGAGCATCAGGATTATTCTTCCTCTTAGCTAATTTCGCGGCTACTTGCCAGACATGTTGTTGTTTGGTGGATGCGTAAAAACTTAGCAACTTAGTAATTTAAGAATTCAGGAATTCCTGAATCTCTCAAATGTTTTTAATACTTTATAATCTGCGGTTACCAGCCCGCTTGCCCGTCAAATTTGTTCGGACGGGAAAGACTTGTTCTGGCGGGTTTGCATCAAAAAAGGGAAATATTGAAATACATACACCTGATAATCTGTATATGCTTCCTGTCTATGAGCCTCACTTTAAACCCATCGACAGCCTGGTCTGATGAGGGTGAAGGCATTCAAACACTAGACTACAACGGTCTTGACTTTGCGTTGTCAGGCAGCAACACACTCCGCTTTGAGCATTATAACACTTCAGGTGATGAAGCTTCGAGTAATTACCAGTTCGAAGGTCCTCAGACATATGACCAGTTCGGATTAAACTTTGATACGCTGATGAACCCGTACAGCAAAGTTCGTGGGCAGATTTCAGGAGTGATAAATGAATCGGACTACCGCAACCGGGATCGGGGCTTCGTCCCCGAACGCCTGAACCTGATGCATGAAAAGGGTGATATATTTTTGCCGTATCGTTTAGAGGCCGGTGATTATTATAACTTCTTCAGTCAGCGTACTGAACAGAGATCCTTAAAGGGTATGAGGCTTGAACTACAGCCAAAGCTAGGTATGGAGAAAGGCCGCCATATCTCACTACAGTTAACGGCAGGTGCTAACCAGGACACATGGAAGGATTTCAGGATATCTGAGGACTTTTCCAAAGGCACGTCCCTGTTGTTTGCAGACCCCATATTTGGACAATGGAATTTAAATTATATTCGCAATACCAGGAAAGGAGTACGGTCAGATGGCACTCTGCATCGTACGCAGGACGTGCTCGGCCTTGCGGCGAACAAAACGCTATCAATTGGTAATCAAAAAGTAAGTATGGAAGCGGAGTTCGATTACTTCAGGGGTGATCACGATGGTGTTGAGACTATCTCCAGTGGAAAAGACCGAGATGACAGCGCTCTTTTTTTTGAAATAAGCGGCAAGAGCGATCTGCCTCTTACCTACAGGCTACGCTTTGAGGACTATGGTCAGGATTATCGTCCGAATGGGGTGGTTATTTCACCGGACAGGCTTTCCAGAGAGGCGCACGCAGGCTGGCAGTTTGCATCGGGGACTAGAGTACAGGGGCGTTTTCAGCATTTTAAGGATGGAGTTGAGACCTCAAACCCTAATGATACGTATACAACAGGCGTTACAATCAGCGGCCCGTTGCTTAAGGGCATTGTCAATGACCTCAGCGGAAACATTAACGCATACGTCCAGGATGTGGAAAACCGCAGTAAGACCAGTAACTCTACAACCCAGACAGTGACCGCCAATTTTTCAAAGCCTCTTTTTGCAGGTTGGAATGGTAATGTTGATATTTTTTATCAGGACGTTGACAACCATTCTCAAGAAGCCAATGACACCGTTACCCGGCAGGTCAGATTAGGCGTGGATCACGCGTTGGGGTTTTATGGAATACAAGGCAGTGTAAGGCCGGGTGTTATGTTACGGCAGGTAGATAATATCAACAGCGGGAGAGATGACATCTTTCCCACACTGGCAGTAAATCTTCAAAAAGGTAATCATAGCTTTGGCTATGATATGGGATATAACATTCAGAACGTACGGCTTGTGACAAGCACTGATGTTAAAACACTGAACCAGAACTTCGTTTATAGTTATGCAAAAGAGAATAATACATTCGGTGTAGAGTTTAACACTACAGACAGAAATCCCGATCCGGGACGGGTCTCTAAATCAGCCCGTGCCGCCGTTTACTGGACGCACAGTTTCAGGAAGAATTTCAACTTTAAAAGACGGGCAGGCAGGCGCGCTATTCAAGGAGCCGGGGCCGTTGCATTGCCCTATCCTTCACGAAGTGGGATGGTTGATTTGACAGAACTTATCCCATATGCCGATATCAACAAAATCAAAGAGAGACTGGTAATAGCCAAAATCAGGGGTGGTATCGAAAGGTACAATCTTATTGTATATGAGACAAGTCTGTTAAGTGGGATCGATCAGAGGCAGAGACTGGCACTGGTTCATGAAGACGGCATATTGCAAAAAGCAGCACTGATTATTGAATTTGATAATGTGGGTAATTTAGACAACATGATGCAGACCTATGAGCGTGTGCGAAAGAAATTAATGGACAGATACGGCAGCCCTTCCTCCTTTTACGAGAGGGGAGATTTCAGTGAAAACATTGTCACAGATGTTAATAACGGCCAATTCATAAGGAGTGTTGAGTGGAGAAGGCCGGAAGGGATCATAAGGTATGGAATACCCAGGCGCCTGGACGGCAGGCTTCGAATGGAAGTACAGATATCCACAGGCTTTACGGCTATAGAGGGTAATTCTTTGTGGAGTGTTGAGGGAGTGAAGTAGACCGCCGGATTTTAGATTTCGGCCTGCCCTGGTGCGATCCGCTTTACGGTCTGGGCCAGGGATTTCGGATTTACTAATTTGAGGATACAGCAATGCAAATTCATCAAATTTTTCTGCACATGACAGACATCCCTTTCGGGAGGAATCCAGTGCTGGGCTCTTCCCGAAAGGGATGGAATATCTATCAAGTCTAAAAAGGAGTCTCAGGTTACGGGCATTACACGGATATCAGTAGCGTGTTGCCGCACATTCCAAAGGTCAAAAGATGCCTGCTGGCGCAACCAGGATTCTGCGGAAGGTTTGAACAGTAACGACAGTCGATATGCAATTTCCGGCGTGACAGCACTATTCCCGTCAAGTACTTTAGAAAGTGTTTGCTTGCTAATTCCTAAATGACGTGCTGCCTTGGATACTGAAAGTCCCAGTGGATATAAAATTTCTTCACGAACCACCTCACCTGGATGTGGCGGATTGTGCATAACCATAACTACCTCCTTAATGATAGTCCTCGTAATTAACTAATTCAACATCTTGTTTTACAAAGTGGAAAGTTACTCTCCAGTTAGCTTGAATTGTCACTGCCAAAGTGCCTTTACGGTTGCCTTTCAACTCATGCATACGGAAACCGGGTATATCCATATCAACCGGATTGGCCGCTACATCGAGTCTGACAAGAACACGTCGCAATTTCTCGCCGTGTTCAGGCTGAATCCCGGCCTTACTTCCAGTGTGGTAGAAACGTTCCAACCCTTTGTGGGAGAAACTCTTAATCATTGGGATATTGTAATCTTTTGAGCACGCTACGACAACAAAAAAAATTAGTCATTTGATGCATCCTGGACAGACTCGGGAATGTATAGATCTATAATACGCTGAAGCTGTTTCGCCCTGGGAAGTCCCTCAATGAAATGGCCGTTAAAGAAGAGAGCTGGGGTAAAATTGATGCCAAATCCCAACCCTTCGGCGACATCAGCATCTACTATTTCTTTTCCCTGTCCGGATTTCATACATTGTTCAAATTGTTCCATATCCAAACCAACCTGCTCCGCATAATCATATAGTTTTGAGTTTTCCAATTCTTCTTGATTATTAAACAGCAAATCGGCGTAAGGCCAAAACTTCCCTTGTAAGTGAGCACAAGCAGCGGCATAAGCAGCAGTATGTGCGTTTTTATGCATATCAAGGGGGAAATGGCGAAAAATAATGCGCACATCTTGAGGGTTACGTTTATGTAAGCCTTTAACCTGGTTGTAGGCTTTGTCACAATATGGACATTCAAAGTCTGTAAAGATAACGACAGTGAGGGCGGCATCAGCAGGCCCTTTTTCCGGCCCTTCCCGTGGGTTACTATCTACGGTTAAAGGTAATGGTTTTGGCAAAGTGAAACCTGCATTATACTGTTTTTTTAACTGAGCTATGTATTCTTGCCGTCTCAATCTCTTTTTTTTAGTTTTTAGTAAATCGGCAATCCGTTCTTTCACTTTTTCATATGGAACAGTTGCCAACTGCCCACTTTGATTATCATCATACACCTTCTGTATCTCTTCTTCCGAAACACTTATGACATCGTCGATATTATTCTCCTTCAGATCGTCCTCTGACAAGCCCTGTCGTTCTGCTTCCATTGACAGAAGTCTGTTCTCAAGCCACACCAGTCTTAATTCATAACGTTGCCACTCAATTTGATTGAGGCCCAGGCGCACACCATGATCAACTTCTCCCAGCGTGATTGTCTTTTCTCCAATACGTGCCACTACCGGACTATCTGGTATGACTGTGTCATCTGAAAAAACCCCAATGGATTGCTCCATCCCAAGAAAAATAGCAGAGGGCAAGATTAGTAGTGCCAACATCGGTTTGGCCCCAAGACTCCAATCCGGAGTTTTTAACAGGGCCGTAAAGCCTTTATCCTTCACGACACGATGCCACAGGCTTAAGATGAAAATACTAAACATTAGTGAAGCAGAAAAAAGGCAGAAATAGCACCAGTGCTGAATAATGAATGCCTGTAGATAGAGAAGACAGATGGCCAATAAGCTTCCTGTTAATGAGACATAGAAAAGCCATCGAACCACATCGATCTTTCGTTGGGCGTCTCTAGCACATAAGGCCAGAAAAGCCAGGCATAAGTAAACCCCCAGACCAAGAGTGGAAACAGGCACCCCGAAGATTCGAGAATAGGGACTTGATAGTACATATGAACATCCTGACCATGCACCACATACCTGCTTTCCAAACAGATGTGCATAAGATAAATAACCGGCGTCGAATACACCTAAAGAGGCCAGAATGAAGACCACGACTATTGTTGCATTTTTTTTATACATTGCAGCCATGTTGATTTTGCAGCTAATCTGCGCCACGCTAATAATGATGCACCTCATTACGGTTAAAGGCGTTTTTTCTCTACATATATGTAGCCACCCTCTTTGATGTGAGTATTGAAACCGGCACATTGCCTCTCTTATCTATGCCGACTTGTACGTTATAGAATATTTCTCGTATTTGTGCAAGTTTACTTCTTTTCACCTTTTGTGGGTCTAAACGTGTAGCAATAGACGGTAGCGTTATATTTTAGCCACCTTCGCAGATGCGCTTGTATCGTTAGTTTTGTTAAAACCACGTTGCAATCGCTTCCGGCAAACCATAAACTCATTTAGTGGCCTCACCAAAATATGCAAAACGCTACACATATTACATCTTAAATTTGGGAGATTGGATAAACTATGGATGATGGAATATTTTCATGGTTGACAAACGTATAGGTAGCAAATAGAATAAAAGTCTGCAAAAGGGATCAATACTTTATTTTAAATGCATGATTTTTGGTAGAATCCATGTCTCTTTTTTGTTGATTCTTGAATGTTAACATTGATTGCTTAATATAATGGGGTGTTGGTGTCGGGGAAAAGCCTTGACAGTAAATTACCCAGTTTTGGGCTTATCTGGGTAGCTTCGCCACCTAACACCCCTTTTTTAGTTCTCTTGAAAATAAGTTTTCAACACATTTGTATATTGCCAACTCTTTAACTCTTCTTTCTGACAGGTACTGCCTTGATGAACGTTGCTTCACCTCTTGTAGATACTTCTTGTGAATAACATAAAACTTGTTGTAGAGTATGACGGTACAAATTATGCCGGTTGGCAGCAGCAAAAAAATGGGATCACCGTCCATGAGATGCTTAGAAAGGCCATAGAGAGGGTTGTTAATGAAGACGTGACTCTTCATGGTTCTGGTCGGACGGATGCCGGTACTCATGCAGCCGGTCAGGTTGCTAATTTTAAGACGAATTCAAATATTCCTATCTATAATTTAGTGCAGGCAATAAATTCATATCTTCCTAAAGATATAGTCGTAAAATCTGCAAAAAGTGTCCCTGAGAAGTTCCATTCCAGATATAGTGCAAAATCCAAGACCTACCGCTACACTATTTTAAATAGCAATATTAGAGATGCAATCGGCAGGGATTATTGCCTCCATTACAGTACGTATCTAGATATTGAAAAAATGCGGAAGGCGTCAAAGGCCCTGATGGGCAAACACGATTTCAGCACGTTTAAATCAAAATCAGATGTTATCAGTAGTGTAAGGACTATAATGAAACTGGATATTAAAAAGAGGGGTAGATTTTTGATATTTACTATAGAGGCAGATGGTTTTTTGTATAAAATGGTCAGGTCGATTGTTGGAACATTACTTGAGGTTGGTAAGGGGAAGATGACAATAGCAGAGTTTAAGAAGATAGTAAAATCCGGGGCCAGGGCAAAGGCCGGAAATACAGTTGCGGCAAATGGTTTATGCCTTTTAAAGGTCAAATACTGACCGTACAGTTTTAGCTTGCTAATCAAGAAAGACATCTGTTAAAATCGAAAATCGAGAAAAAGGTGGACTTTAATTACGATGTAGAGAGGTTAAATATGACAATAAGTATTCAAGATTTTTCTGAAATAGACTTAAGGGTTGCGGTAATAAAATCCGTTGAGGAGCACCCGGATGCAGATAAACTGCTGGTATTAAAAATTGACGCTGGAGATGGAGAGAAGCAACTGGTGGCAGGCATAAAGGGCCATTATAGTGTGGATGAGCTCGTTGGCAAGAAAATCGTTGTTGTAAACAATCTTGCCCCGGCTGTTTTAAGAGGTGTGGAAAGTCAGGGCATGCTTCTCGCCGCAAGGGATGGCGATCAAGTAGTATTGCTTACCACAGAGAAAGACGTTGGGCCCGGTTCTCGGATCCAGTAATAACAGTTAGAATAGAGCGAATTCCCCTTTATTTTCTATATAACAAGCCATGGAAAGACTCCACAAATTTCTAGCTGAAGCAGGTCTGGGATCCAGACGTAAATGTGAAAGCCTAATAGAATCAGGACGTATATCAGTTAACGGTAAGCGTGTAACTAAGCTGGGCCAAATGATAGACTCGGCCAGGGATCGCGTTTGTTGTGACGGAGAATCTATAAAAAAACAGAAAAAGATATATTTTCTTCTCAATAAACCCAGAGGGTATGTTTGTACTAATGTTGCACACTCTAAGGATCCCAGGGCCATTGATTTATTAAACCATATAGAGCAGCGAGTATATACCGTAGGCAGGCTGGATAAAGATAGTGAAGGACTTATTATAATAACGAATGATGGTGAACTGGCAAACCTGCTTTCTCATCCCAGGTACGGGATAGAAAAAACATATTTGGCAGTAGTCAAAGGAAGAGTTTCAGATCCGGCTATACGGATTCTTAGACGGGGAGTCTGGATATCAGAGGGCAAGGCATCGCCTGCCAGAGTTAAAATTATTTCCAGAAGACACAAACACAGCGCCATAGAGATTGTACTCAGAGAAGGCAAGAACAGGGAGATCAGACGTATTCTTGCTAAAATTGAACATCCGGTTATTTCACTGAAAAGAGTTGCAATCGGACCTCTGAAAACACATTATAGCCTAAGGGTCGGGAAATACAGGGCACTAAGCAAGGAAGAGGTCGAGAGTCTGTACGCACTTGCGGTTTCCTGTTAATATTTTGATACATTACGAAAAAACGAAAGATGGAGTGATATAAATGACGCAGTTAAAACAGGCAAGGTTAAACAAAATAACACCTGAGATGGAGCGGGTTGCACAGCTTGAGGACTGCGATGTTGAAACTTTAAGGTCAAACATGGCTGAAGGAAAGGCCGTAATTCCATGCAATAAGAAGCATTCGATAAAGAAAATTTGTGGTATAGGCAAGGATCTCAGAACCAAAGTCAACGCAAACATTGGTACGTCTGCTGACTATCATGGAGTGGAAGAAGAGCTGGAAAAACTTCGTGCTGCTGAAGATGCGCAGGCAGACACTGTGATGGATCTCAGCACGGGGGGAGACCTTCGCGAAGTGAGGTTGAAGATAATGGAGAACTGTTCGATTACCATTGGCAGTGTACCTATCTATGAAGCGGCAGTTGACGCCGTTACGCATAAACATTCTGTAAGAGATATGACGGCCACAAGTATGATTGACGCGATAAAGCGTCATTGCGAGGATGGGATCGATTATATCACTGTACACTGCGGTGCAACACATGGCGTATTGAAGCATCTGGTTAATCAGAAAAGGGTATGTGGCGTCGTCAGCAGGGGTGGCTCTTTTCTTGTAGACTGGATGTCTTTTCACAACAAAGAGAACCCTCTTTATGAGCAGTTTGATGAGATATTATCAATTGCACATGAGCATGATGTAACTTTGAGTCTGGGTGATGCGTTGAGACCGGGCGCATTAGTGGATGCTTGTGACAGGGCGCAGATTTATGAATTGAATGTACTGGCAGAGCTAACTCAAAGAGCGTGGGACGCAGATGTACAGGTAATAGTTGAGGGCCCGGGACATGTTCCTCTTAATCAGATACAGTCACAGATCCAGTTACAGAAGGAGCTTTGCAAAGGTGCGCCTTTTTACGTTCTTGGTCCAATCGTAACAGATATTGCTCCAGGATACGATCATATTACCTCTGCAATAGGAGGTGCGATCGCGGCATCCGCAGGGGCTGATTTTCTCTGTTATGTTACGCCGACAGAACATCTGGGCCTGCCGAAACCTCAGGATGTGCATGATGGCGTCATTGCGGTACGTATTGCAGCTCATGCTGCTGATATTGCAAAAGGTATAAAATCGGCCTGGGAATGGGACAAAACTATGTCTCAACTCAGACGAAAGCGTGACTGGGAAGGACAGTTCTCAACGTGTATAGATCCGGCGCACGCTAGAAAAATCAGAGGGAATAGTACGCCACAGAATGCAGACGTTTGCTCAATGTGTGCTGAATTCTGTGTTTTTAAGGTGGCTGATGACAGTACAGATAATTAAACATATTGATATTGAAGGGCCGGGCACAATAGGAGATTTTCTAAATGATGACGGCATCTCTTACGATGTAATAGACGTCTTCAACGGAATGCCACTGCCAAGTTCCCTTTCTGATACATCTGCCGTCATTGTACTCGGTGGGCCGATGAACGTGTATGAAGAGGATAAACATCCTTTTCTTAAACAAGAAGATGAATTTATAAAAAAGGTTATAGACAAGGGGTTACCGACATTGGGTTTCTGCCTTGGTGCTCAGTTGATTGCAAAAGCCAAAGGGGCATCAGTAAAAAAGAATCCTCAAAAAGAGATCGGATGGTTTAACGTATCTGTGACCGAAGACGGCTCCAGTGATCCCCTGTTTCAAGGATTTCAGGGAGAGTTTGACGTGTTTCAGTGGCACGGGGACACGTTTGATATTCCTGAAGGGGCTGTTAGACTTGCCGAATCAGAACTTTGTCTAAATCAGGCGTTCAGAGTAGATCATAACATTTATGGCCTGCAGTTCCATGTTGAGGTTACAGACGAAATGATCTATCAATGGATTGATGCTTATAGAGATGAGGTTGATTCTCTTAAAGGCATAGTAGACCCTGACCAGATTATTGCTGATACTAAAACCAAAACAGAGAGCTACAGAGCACAGGCAAGACTGTTTTGCTCAAACTTTGTTAAGCTGATTTAGGAATTGAAAAAATTAGCATCTTCGGCACAAATACGCAGGCAGGAGCCAACTCCGGTTGGCGACCGAATCATTGCATTTGAACGCTTACGATCGCCGTCAAGAGACGACTCCTACCAAGATGTTGAAATTCCTATGCATTAAATCCGGACACGAATGTCCAGGACACCAGAAATTACCAAACTTGTTCCTAAAGAAAAAAGGGTCTTATTGTAGTCGTTAACGGTAACCGAAGTTAATGAGATTAAGCATGCCTACAGAAAAGAAATTGAACCTCAGCCCGGAATTGATTACTAACAGAGAATGAAACAATACCGAAAAAATTTCGGGTTATAGCTATTTTCTCCTTGATTTTAATATTTTACATTCCTAGTATAAACCCTCTATATCTACTGTTATAACATTTTGTTAATTTTAATAGTGATAAAACAAGGAATAGCTATTTATGGAAGCCATACGGAAAACAATCTTGAAATGTTTGGACGATTTTTCTTTTGATGATAATAAACTTATCTCTGAACTTGATTGTATTATTGAGAAAGAGGGCGACAAGGCGTGTCAGGTTATTTTCAGCGTCTTAATACATCTTGATTTATCATCTGATAAGGCAGAAAGCTATTGGAAGCAGATTGTCTCTCATAGAGATGATATGGGTGAATCATTGGGCAGGAGTGTCAATTTGAGAACGGCAATATGTGACTACTTTTGCACAATCAATAAGTTCATGATTAACCCCACAATAATTGAGATCCGTGCCCTGGAAGATGCACTCTATTCTTTGAGTTACGACAGCCTTACAGGACTTTACTCTAGACGTGCTTTTGATGAAATATTTTTACGAGAAACAGAACGTGCTAATCGCTATGGCAAGGAATTGTCTGTTTTGTTTTTTGACATCGATGATTTTAAAATGACAAATGATACGTTCGGCCATTTGGCAGGTGATGATGCCCTTGAGCATGTTGCCTCGATAGTTTTGGAGGGAGTAAGGGCGATAGATATTGCGTCACGGTATGGGGGCGAAGAGATTGTGGTTATACTTCCTGAAACGGGAAAAACTGAGGCTTTTCTGGTAGGAGAGAGGATTCGTGAAAATGTGGAAGATTTAAAACTTGGCTACAAAGAAGAAATAATCAGCTTAACTATTAGTGGAGGTTTAGCGACCTTACCAACAGATGCTACTGATACAAGAGGTTTGATAAGATGTTCTGATATTGCTGTTTATAGAGCCAAAGAAGCAGGAAAAAATAATATTGTAATTTTCTCTGATTATTCTGAGAACAAACGAAGCTATGTTCGAGTAGATTTTGCTGCTGATATTTGTGTCAAGGAGGCTTATTCCGGGGAGAAAATTGGTACTTTGGAATCAAAAAGTAAAGACCTGGGTATGGGAGGACTTCTTTTTGAATGTGATCATCCGATTGATATAGATACGAAAGTGCAGATTCAGATACCTACTGGTATTGCAAATAAGCCACTGATGGTTTTCGGGATTGTTGTTCGTGTTGAAAAAATTGGCACCAACCAGTTTGACATTGGTATCTCATTTATTAAAGCAGATAATGCTGCAAGAAATGAACTTTCAGAATGTATTAAAAAGTGTTTAACTGAAAAGAAGTAGCGACTTAGCATACCGTGTGTTTGAGCAATCCAAACTTATCACATCCAGGCAAATTCGCCTTGGCGAACACTGTTGCCGTTACTAAACAATATATGCCCAGATTAATGAACGCCTTTGTTGAGGGTTGTCCCGATCCGTGATAGACAAAGGCAATGATGCTCTTTTGTTGTATGCGTAAGGGTTCGCGAAATTATAATTTTGTAATTAAGTTTAGATAGAAGGCTACATGATTAGCAAACCAAAGACATTGAAAGACAATTCACCGAAGGTGTACATCAAAACTTTTGGTTGCCAGATGAATAAGCTGGATACCGAGCTGTCGGTAGGTTCTCTTTCAAAAAAAGGTTACTCGTTTGCCGACAACGAAAACGATGCGGACGTTATCCTCTTGAATACTTGTAGTGTGCGTGACAAGGCGGAACATAAAGTGTATTCACAACTCGGCAGTTTGAGAGACCAAAAGGGGAAAAACCCGAAATTAATTCTTGGCGTCCTTGGCTGTATGGCACAAAACGAGGGAGACAAGATATTCAAGCGGATGCCTCATGTTGACCTCGTTTGTGGAACAAGAATGTTTTCTAAGCTCCCCGAGTTACTTGAAGAAATTAGTGGAAGTAATAAACGCATTCTGGCTATTGATGAAGATGGAGAAGTAAATTTTGACAGGATAGTCACTCAGAGACAAAACCGATACAACGCCTTTGTCTCCATTATGAGGGGATGCGATAATTACTGTTCTTACTGTATTGTACCGTATGTCAGGGGACGAGAATTCAGCAGGGCGGTTACGGACATAGCTGATGAGGTCAAGAAACTTGCAGATGATGGATGCAAGGAGGTTACGCTATTAGGCCAGAATGTAAATTCTTACGGAAAAGGCCTGGCAGGGAAAGTTACTTTGGCCACCTTACTGAGAACGCTTGATCCGATTAAAGGAATAGAAAGAATCCATTTTCTTACTTCCCATCCAAAAGATATGAATAAGGAGATTTTAGAGGCTATTGGAGAGTTATCCGGAGTATGTGAATATTTGCACATGCCGGCACAATCAGGCTCAGACAAAATATTGAAGAAAATGAGACGGCAGTATACTTCAGCACATTATAGAGAACTTATTGAGATGGCCAAATCAATAGTCCCAGGTATTAAAGTTGCGAGTGACTTTATTGTCGGTTTTCCGGGTGAAACAGAAGAAGACTTTGAAGACACAGTGGGCCTGTTGAAAGAGATTCGCTGTCAAAATAGTTTTATATTTAAATACTCACCACGCACGGGAACATCAGCCATAGAATTAGTTGATGATGTTATAGAAGAGACAAAAAAGAGTAGAAATCATACATTGTTAGAGCTACAGAAAAAAATAAGCAGTGAGGAGAACAGGAAAGTGCATGGGAAATCTGTCGAAGTCTTAGTAGAAGGTGAAAGCAAAACCAGTGCTGTCAGGCTAATCGGAAGGACACGGCAAAACCAGATTGTTGCGTTTGACCAGCCAGAAGGAATTAATCAAGCTGATGTATCTTCTTCCATGCCGGGTAGTCTCGTCAGTATTAAGATTACAGATTCGACAGATTTAACACTTTTTGGTGATTATGAGGGAATATTGCCTTTAAGGAAATGACCCATCAGTTGATACCCCTTTTTTACTCTCAAGCCTGTTTGTTCCGCATTTGACTCCGAGAACGTCAGTTTGCTTTTATCTCCTGAAACCGTACCATATATGGCAAAAGGTACAGGTTCCGAAGTATGAGTTCTTTTGCTTATAGGTGTATAATGGTCTGGAAGGACAAGAATACGAAAATCATCATACTTTTTCAGCGCATCAAAGACAGGGCCAACAATTTTCTTATCAATATTTTCAATAGCTCGGACTTTTTCGTGAACATTTCCTTCGTGGCCTGCTTCATCCGGCGCTTCAATATGTACCAGAACCAGGTCATGTGTCTCTATCGCATCAATCGCGTATTGCGCTTTCGCATCATAATCCGTGTCTAAATAGGCAGTAGCACCGGGGACTTCAATAATATCCCAGCCAATATAAGTTGCCATGCCTCTCAATAAATCAACACCTGTTATGACCGCGCCTGAAATGCCATACAACTCCTCAAAAGATTTTAATGCGGGCCGTTTCCCCTGCCCCCACAACCAGATCATATTTGCCGGGTTCTCGCCAAGGTCTACTCTTACCTTATTTATCTCGTGACTTTCAAGCAAATTGTGCGAATCCCGCATTAAGTCAAATAATATTTCACTACCCTTTCCTTTAGGTAAATTTTTTGTAATCGACTTGCCTATGATATCGTGAGGTGGGGTACAATCAGCTTCAATTGCAACATCTCCGTCGTAAATCATTATATTACGATAACTCTTTCCCGCATAAAACCTTACATTCCTGCCAGCTAATTTTTCATTCAATATTGACATGATTAGCGTTGCTTCTTTATCTGATATATGACCTGCGCTGAAGTCTTCTAGAATGCCATCATTTGCTGTAATAAGATTACAACGAACAGCCCAATCGTTTTCTCCCAGTTCAATACCTAAGCTCGCCGATTCAAGCGGTGCTCTTCCTGTATAATAGTCTTCCGGGTTATAACCCAATACAGAAAGGCATGCAATATCACTCCCAGGTTTAAATTTTTTCGGTACGGTGTTGACGAGCCCCAATATCCCATTAGATGATATGTTATCCATATTTGGTGTCCTGGCCGCCTCCAGAGGAGTTCTTCCTCTTAATTTCTCCAATTTATAATCGGCCATTCCATCAGGGATAATAATACAAAATTTCATTCAATTAAACCTTTCTGCTTCTGTGATATTTTTAGATTTGATTTTTTCGTCTATAGACAAGTACATTGTCGCTTATATCGTAAGTTGCCTTTTTTGTGACTAAAAATCTAGGATTTTTAAGCAAATTCAATATAACAGACGCCTGTGACTATATCAATATAATTTGAGTGTAAACGTCTATAAAAACACTACTTGTCATTACCATTCCATATGTTTTTTTCTTGTCATGTTAAATCCACTTTGATACTATCATGTGTTAATTATAAACTGACAGGTTAATGCCGAAGAATGATAAGCTTAAAAGACAAAGATATAATCTCCATTTTAGACTTTACAAAAGAAGAGATATTATATGTTTTGGAAATGTCAGGGGAGATGGAAAAAGGAGAATGCTATGATGTTTTAAGAGGAAAGATACTTGCAAACCTGTTTTTTGAACCTTCCACCAGGACCAGATTAAGCTTTGATGCGGCGATGAAGAGGCTGGGTGGCGAGGTCATAGGGTTTGATGAATTGGGTACCACGTCTACCGTAAAAGGTGAATCGTTAAGAGATTCTGTTAAAATTATTGAGGGTTATTGTGATATTATTGTATTAAGGCATTTTCTTGAAGGTGCTTCACGGCTTACGGCAGATTCGGTAGAGATACCAGTTATTAATGCCGGCGATGGGGCAAGTCAACATCCGACGCAGACATTCGTTGACCTTTATACCATAAAGAAGGTTAAAGGTGAAATTGAGAATTTGTCGATTGGCTTTCTAGGTGATCTGAAATATGGCAGAACTGCCCACTCGCTTGCGTATGCTCTTGCTCATTTTAATGCGGAGATGTACTTCGTTTCACCTCCAAGCCTTAGAATGCCTAAAGATTATCTAGAGGAATTGGCATCTAAAAATGTTTCATATCATGAAGTTGATTCCATTGCTGAAGTCAGTAATAAGCTTGATATCCTTTATTGTACAAGGATACAGAAAGAGCGATTTGCTGAGCCTGTGGAGTATGAGAAGGTAAGAGGGCTTTATAAGCTCAGTAAATCAATTATGGACGAGCTTGAGGTTAAAGATGATCTTAAAATACTCCATCCACTGCCGCGAGTGGATGAGATGGATGAAAGCCTGGATGCAACAGAATATGCAGTGTATTTCCAACAGGCCCATAGCGGTATTCCGGTAAGAAAAGCGCTTTTGGCTTCAGTACTAGGTGTCATACAATGAAAAAACTTGAGGTGTCTGCAATTGAAGAGGGTACTGTTATTGACCAGATTGCAAATAAAAGCACATTCAAGGTTGCTAACATATTGAACACCCAAAATATAGAGCAAGTGGTACTGATTGGTTTTAATTTATCCAGTAAAAAGTTAGGTAAAAAAGGTATTATAAAAATCGGTGGTAAACTCCTTACACAGGAGGAAGTAAATAAGATTTCGTTGATAGCACCGGATGCCACGGTGAATATTATCAAGGATTCAGAAGTTGTAAAAAAATTCACAGTTGATATTCCGGACTCTATAGAAGAGTTTATGAAATGTTTTAATCCAAATTGTGTAAGTAATCATCAAAATATCCTGAGCAGATTTCATGTAATAAATAAGAATCCTATAAGAATAAGATGTCACTATTGTGAACGCCACATGGGTGTAGATGATATTGAGTTGGTTTAAATAATTAACCCGACTTTCGTACAAGGCAGAAGAAAAGTTAGAAATTAAAATTGGTTTTTGAGAATGGAGAAAAAGAGATGGCAGAAACAACTATTGAGAAAAAAATTAAGAGTGATATTCTTGAAAAGAATACATTAAGAAATGAAATTGAGAAATGTGCCGGGTCTGTTTCCCAATGGAGAGACAAGCTTGTCAATCTGAAAGATTTTCAAGGACAGGCGAAATATGCAGCTTCAATTAAACGCTACGTTACCAAAATAGAGGGCCTTCGTATAGAGCTTAATCAAATGAACGAAGAAGTGGATAAAAATATCCGTGAGGTAGGAGCCTTTTCTGATGCAGAAGTAAAGGAGTTTTCTTCTCAGCTGGAGCAGGCGGTTAATGGCATTATGGAAGCCGATAAAGAATCAAAGCAGAAAAAAGTATCTAAAAAAGCGGCTAAGGTACGAGTAAATCCTGCTCAGGCAAAGAAGAAGTCAAAGGCAAATTCAAAGGGAACAGGAAAAGGAGTGGGTAACTTACTGCAGAAGATAGAAAAAGCCCAGGGAAGAGTAAATGAAGAGTTGGAAGCAGCGGAACGTGTTGCAGGGAAAATAATAACATTGAATAGAAACTTAAAGAAGGTTGATGGATCGGCTTCAGGAGATCTTTATACTCAGGAACTCAAGCGTATCGCACGTGAAAACGCCATTTATAGCTAGTCTTTTAGCTGGAGATTAAAGGGTGGCATGGACAAACTTGTTTGTTTGTCCGTGCTATTCACTGAATTTACGATATCCTATTCAATTGGTGGGCGGAGAGGGAGTCGAACCCTCACCTCCTTGCGGAGAAGGGATTTTAAGTCCCTCGTGTCTGCCATTCCACCACCCGCCCATCCAAATACAAATACAAAAAATGGAGGCGGCACAGGGATTCGAACCCTGGATAACGGATTTGCAATCCGCTGCCTTAGTCCACTTGGCCATGCCGCCTCATATACCGACAACTCTTTAAATTGTTCCAACAACTGCAGTTACACAATTCCTAAATACGTTTTCTCTCAACTTTTTATCTCTCAAGAACTGCGTTATTACTATAATAATATCGAGAACCTGACAGTTTATTTTACGTTAATTTCAAACACGCGATTATATATCTAAATGCACAAATTGCAAGGGGAATAATGGATTCGAACTTAATCCAGGTATATGTATGGATCTAGTAATTTCTTAATATCGCTTACAGCGTAATTTTGTTTTGCCGTAATTTGAATTAATGGCAATTCTGCAATATCGCATACTTCGGTGAGAAATCTATCTCTCTGTTTTCTTTTGTCTGATAGGCAAGATTTATCGTTTAATTCGATGGCACAAATGGCAGATTGTACCTCTTCTAAAACCCAACTATCCACATCATCATTAAATTATAACGAATTATCTTCCATCAAAACATCAACCTCAAATGATGAGCTGCATTTCTTTCTGCTAAGCTGGTAGACAAGCACATTCCTTTCTGATATAGTTTACTCGATTGAAACTTCGTTTCCTTTGCGTCCTCTGCGACATTGCGGTGAATTCTTTTCAACAATGAGGCAAAAAAGATTTGACGGCAAAAATCAAATTCATACACTGTGCCGACCTGCACCTGGACAGCCCTTTTCAGGGCTTGACCACAAAGGAGCCTTCATTAGCAGATCGATTCAAACATTCCACTAACGAAGCATTCGTTAAAATAATAGACCTGTGTCTGGCAGAAAAAGTTGATTTCCTTACCATCGGAGGTGATACTTTTGATGGCGCTGACAGAAGCCTGAGCGCTCAGATCCTACTGAGAGATCAACTTGAGAGACTACAAAAGGCAAATATACCAGTTATCATCGTTACAGGAAATCACGACCCTTTATCAGACTGGTTGACAGAGATAAAATTCCCGAAAAACGTACACCTGCTTCGAAGCGACAAGGTTGATAAAGTCCCAATTGAAAAAGACGGCAAGACCATTACTACGATATTTGGAATTAGTTACAAAATAAGTAACGTAACAGAAAATCTCTCTTTAAAATTCCAAGCCAGGGAAATGGACGCTGTTTCTATCGGCCTGCTCCATGCAAACGTGGGTTCAAGAAAGGAACATGCTGTCTATGCTCCCTGTACAATTAATGACCTGAAGTCAGGCAATATGGACATATGGCTGCTTGGCCACATTCACACTCCGGAGGTTATTTGTGAGAAGCCGCTCATACTATATCCCGGAAATATTCAGGGCAGACATGTAAACGAAGATGGGCCAAGGGGCTGCTATATCATAACGATAGATCCTGATCGTAAAATTTCATATGAATTTAAGCCCGTCCAAACCATTCTGTGGAAACAGGAAGAGATAAACATAAGGAATATCACGTCAGTGATTGAGTTGGCAGATTTACTGTCAGACAAATGCGAAGAAGAACTTTCAAATCTTTCCGATAACGAAAAGGGAATTGTTATAAGGTGGAAACTCACCGGCCCTTCTCCGCTTTATCATGAGTTAACCATGACGGACAGGATAGAAGAGACAAAGGAGATACTGGTTGGACGTTTTTTCAACCAGACTCCGTTTGCCTTTCCGGAATCAATACGTTTGTCAATTAAGCCAGAAAGAAAAAAGGAAGATTATCTAGACCAGGAAAATTTCATTGGAGACTTCCTGAGGCTTGCAGGAAAAACAGAAAATGATGATCAAATGAAAAATGAGTTACTACAAATGTTAAATCAGCCATTCTCAAACAGAACAATTAAGAAATATCTTGAAGAGTTAAATGAGAAAGAGTTGTTAACCATCCTGGAGGATTCGGTTAATATGGGCATGGATCTGCTGTCGGGAGATAAGTAAAAGGTCTTAATAAACAACTCAGAACCACCCCCCCCCTCCTTCGTAAGGATAGAAAATGGGAGAAAGAGGACTTACATACTCTCAACAACTGAAATAGAAACAGAATAAATGAAATTCATAAAAGCATACATAGACGGATATGGAAAGTTTCACCACCTGGACTCTGTTTTTGAGCCGGGATTCAACCTCTTCTTTGGCCCCAACGAGGCGGGCAAGACAACAATGATGTCATTTCTCCGAACAGTATTTTTCGGTTTTCCAGGAAAAAAGAACGCCGCCGACCGTTATGAACCTCTGGCAGGAGGTGTCCATGGTGGAACGCTGGATTTGGAAACAACGGATAAAAAAAAATTCTCCGTATCCATTAAACCAGGACGGAAACTTACCGGTGAAATTATTATTCTAAACGGAGACGGAACAGAGTTGTCCGGAGAAAGAGCAAGGAAAAGCTTGCAAGTAGCCCTGCATGGCATCAGCGAGAATATATACAAAAATGTATTTGCCTTCAGTTTGACAGAACTGCAGAGGCTGGACTCGCTGGAAAATGATGAAATAAATTCACATATTTATTCAGCAGGTACAGGCGTTGGAGATATTACCCTGCCGGACATATTGAAAACGGTTGAAGCGGAGAAAAACAAGCTATATAAACATGGTGGGACAGCTCAAATAGTACCAAAAATCACAAAAGAGCTTGAGGTAATCAGAGGCAAAATATCCGATATTAAAAAAGACCGTGAACGATATAAAGCAACAATCTCAGAAATTGAGGGCCTGAAACAGAAGCAAACGGAACTGACCCATATCATTGACAATAAAAGGAGAGAAAAAGAGAAAGCCTCAAGGCTGAGAGCTGGCAGAGAAAATGTCAATGAGTTGAACGAGATAGAAAAGCAAATTTCTTCTTTGCCGTTTGTAATTGAAAATTTTCCTCTGAATGGAACAGAAAGAGTGGAGAAGCTTGAAGAAAAATTAACAGAGAGAAAAGAAGAGCTACAGGAGTGCAGAAACAAGATCAAAACCTTTATCACACAAGCAGACTCAATTCGAGTTGATAATAGGATTTTTGAGTCTGAAGCCCTTATTATCTCTTTGGTTGAAGCCCGCTCTGCAGAAACTGAAAACTTAAAAAGAGAAGATGAAATCAGAACAAACGTAAGCTCGCTCAAGGGTGATGTCGCGAACGCAATCAATGACATTGGTACAGATTGGGACGAAGATCGAACAACAGCAATAGATGTAGGGAACGAATCTCTTCAGAGTATAAGGGCATTGACTGAAGAGCTGTCAAATGCCAGGGTCAATGTTGAGAAAGCGAATAACGCCCTCGCACATGAGAGGAAAAACAAGGAAGAATCCACTAAAGAGTTTCAAATCTTCTCTAAAAAACTGGAAAAAGCCGAACCGGTAATTCAATTCAAATTCTTAATGATTTTTGGAATTCTCTTAGCAATAGGGCTTGGAGCATTTTGCTGGATAACCTTTATGCCTGTTTCCGGAATCATGGCAACAGTTTTAGGGTTATTGGCCATTGCCGCTCTTTACTACGTTTATTATAAATCTGCAAGTGAAGCGTTAGATGACTCAAAAGAGCAACTGTCAAATATCATGAAATCAAAGACGCGTTCTATTGAGATAGCAGAAAAAATGCTATCTGAAGTGAAGGACGACTACCTGCGAGTACACAAGAAGTGGCAAGACTGGCTTCAAAGCAGCGGGTTTAGTATAGAACTGGACAGAGACGGAATATCCGCCCTGATTGAATCTATCAGGAAGATTAAGGATCTGATAAGAAAAAAGGAGGATGAGGAAAAAGCGCTGCAACATGTCAAGGCGAGAACTCGTACGTACCTTGACCGTATTAATGAAGTAATGAAACGATGTAACCTGAAAGCAACATCACGAGACAACAGTTCTCAGTCAATCCATTTATTAGATGATTTATTAAAAAAGCAGAAAGCGCTTAAAGAAAAAAAAGAGCAACTTGAAGAGAGAATAATGGAGATCAAAACCCGGGAGAAGACGATACAGGATATTATTGCTGGCATAGAAAATGATACTCACAAACTTATAGTTGAAGGTGGTGCCAAGAATGTCGAGGAATTCAGGAAACACTCAATGATTATGCAGAAAAGAGAGCGTTTTCTGGAGAGGAAGAACAACCTTGAAATTCAGCTTGCAAGGCTGATTGGCAGTGCAAATGAAATTGAGAAGTTTAGGGAAGAGGTCTCTACGGAATCTGATCCGTTGGCAACTGACCACTCTATTGAGGAACTTGAGGACGAAATAACACAAGGGGAACGCAAGCACTCCGATATCATGCAAGAGATGGGTGCAAAAACAAATCAAATATCCGAACTGGAAAAGGATGAGAGTCTGGGAGAACTAAGACTAGAAGAAGAAAATCTAAAAGCAAGATTGCGACAAGCCCTTTCAGAATGGTCTGTAAACGCCGTGTGCCATACACTATTAAGCAAGGCGATGACAATATACGAAAGAGAAAGGCAGCCATTTGTCTTAAAACATGCAGGACGATATCTTGATAAAATTACTGGAAGACGATATATTCGCGTAATCAAGAAAAGTGATGGCAATCGGCTGGTAGTTGAAACACCGGAAGGATTACAAAAAAACGTATCTGCTCTGAGCAGAGGAACGGCAGAACAGCTTTACCTCTCAATGAGATTGGCGTTTATCAAAGAATATGCAAATAGAGTGGGTACGTTGCCCCTGATAGTTGACGACATACTTGTAAACTTTGACCCCCAAAGGGCGAAGACAACAATCCGGCTACTGAATGAGGTGTCTAAAGAAAACCAGATCATTATGTTCACCTGCCATCCCAACACCGTAGAACTGTGCAAAAAAGAGATAAAAAACTTTAATGGCCCGGTTAGGATAGATACTCAATAATCCATTTAACTCGTATCGCACTCTCAGACGCTAATATAAAAAATCCACAAAAGGGTTCTAAGCAGAGCTCTCTTTCGAGAGGAATCCAGAATTGTATTCCTCCCGAAAGAGAGGCTGGTCATGCTTATGCAACGAATATTGATAACGGTAAGGGAAATTGGTAACGTTTATTTACTATCAAGAATATTTTAATATATTTGAACATTTTTACGAAAAACTATGTTGTAATGGGTAACGTACTACTTTTTAATAATTTTAGAAGGAGATTTTGAATGATAGGAAAATGTAAATCGCTAGTCATGTTTGTTGCAGTAGTAGGAGTTGCATGTATAGCACTTAATTCTGCCGGAATGAACACACAGGCTTACGCACAGGATGCCGCAACTACCAAATCGGCTGATTGCCCGTTAGATAAAGGTGGTAAATGCTCAAGTGACACTGGCAGTAAACAAAAGAGTAAGTGTAATAAGAGTGGATGTCACAAGATTAAGGAAATGATGAATCTTGTCCAATGCGCAAAAAAGGAGCTATTGAAGGAGAAGATTAAGGCGAATCTCGAGAAGAAAATAGGATCAAAATTGGATAAAATTGCTGATCTTCTTGTTGATGCAATGCTTGACGAATGCAGATCTGAAATGAAAAGCAAGGTACGTAGTTCCGCACTGGAAAATAGAATAAGAGAGGTATTCACCGGAAAAGAAGAGCAGTAACATTCAATATACGCATGTTAGCCTCCAATCTGCCACTCCGGAGGGTTTGGCTATCTATCGAAGCAGATTTTCAAAAAGCGTGGCCAGGCATCATGATTGCATAAAGAATGGTTTTCAGGACGCCACTATAAACCAGGTCACCTGCCTGTACGTTTGTTAGGTACGGGCAGGTTGACTGCCAGCCCGAGGGCCTCCTTCTTCAGTGACCGCGAAACTTTCTAAGATTCCTGACACGCATAAAAAAGCCCCCAATACTCTTCTAAGAATATTGGGGACTTCATATCACAATTATATTTTTTTTACAACTACTCTATACTTTTACATACAACTCACTTCAATAGTTTATACAGTAAAATATATGAGCACTTTTCACAAAATATACTTATAATTTGACAACGTTTGCTGCCTTGCTACCCTTTTCACCTTCTTCGATATCAAACTCTACCTGGTCTCCTTCTGAAAGGCTTTTAAAACCTTCAGATTGGATTGCGGTATGGTGAACAAAGACATCGTCTCCATTTTCCGGTGTGATAAAGCCAAAACCCTTTGAGTCGTTAAACCACTTAACTGTTCCAGTCGCCATAATAAAAATTACTCCCTTCAATAAAAAAAAACTAAAAAAAAAGGCGGCAAGATTGGAAAACCTTGCCGCCTTACTTATATTTATAACATATAATCTGACGCTACAGTACAACCAATTCTACCTGCAATTCTGAATTAGACACAAAGGTATCAAACATTATTTATAAAAGCAAGTAAAAATATAATTATTACAATAATCATTTTTTTTCTGATTTACTGATTAGGACTTCATACTTGAATTGAGTGGCATTTTTCCTGTTGATTTTGCCAAATAACATCATTATCATTTACCTGGAATCTTTGCATGCTTTAGAATTGACATAAGACCAGATAAAATAAGGGCGTATTTTACTCTACAGTTGCATTGTTTTTTATCTTTAAATACGGAGCCCTGTCTCTAGAATTTTTGCAATTTTAAGTAAAGGATTTTTGATATGAATATTTTGGTTGCTATCGATTTATCCAGCGCCTCACAGGTAATATTAGATAAAGCAAAAACCCTCGCGTTGGCATTGTCTGCCAAAGTATGTTTGCTACATGTTGTTGAAGGTGACCCTGGCTTCCCGGATGATGAGCCGGACATGCTGGACATACAAGAATTCCCCATGGAATACAAGGGCCTGCAAAAAGAGGTAGATTGGCTCAGGCAATCAAAGATAGACACAAAAGGGCTTCTCTCACAAGGCCAAATTGTCGACGTTATTCTTCAGAAATCAAAACAACTGGAGATTGACATAATTATTGTTGGCACCCACGGACACGGAGGTGTTCATCATATGATATTTGGCAGCGTCAGTGAAGGGGTATTGCGAAGTACTTCCTGTCCTGTTCTTGTAATACCCACACACGACAAAAAATAATTACTCATCTGCTCGTCCGATCCGGAAACCATAACTATGGAAATAACTCCATTTCAAAAATTCATACTGGTAAATCTTTATAATCTCTGGAAAGAGTACGGCACCAGTAAAGTAAAATTCCTTGAAGCACTGGTAGAAGAATACGATTATAAAGAAAAGAATATCAGAAAGCCTATGAAAGCCCTTATCTCGGCGGGACTCGTAGATTCTGATTCGTACAGTGCATGGTTGACTAAAAAGGGTATTAGTCAAATGGAAGCTGCCAGTCGTCTCAACGATACCAATGTTGTCCAAGAGCGCAAAAACCCGGTGAATATCTCAATGGATTTTCTCAAGAATTTCGAACAAGCAATCAACAAATCCGAACTCCAGTCACCCGAGAGGGAAATGTGGCTGCACGGCATAACACAGATCAACCAAAACCCCATACTCCTTAAAACATTAGAAACAGCCCTCAAAGCAACAATAAAATGATTTGCCAGGAAACTAATCGTGAACACAACAGAAATCCGCTTATTACCTACCGGAACAGTCCATGATAATAGAGGGCCATAATTACTAAAATCAAAGAATTAGTGAGTGGTTTTTGCGAGAAGCATTTGAATGATGAATTAAGTGGCTATGCTTTAAAGCTATGCACACTTGGCAGAAGAGAGAGGATTGACCTTATGGGATTCATGCTTTTTTAATATAGAATAAATATCAAAGTTTATAAAATCTAATATTTCCCATGTTCCTTGACCTTTTCTGTTTTACGGGAATATCTCTTGTTTATAATTTGTCTTAATAGAAGAACGGAGTTTTCTTATTCGGAATGATAAAATATGAGCCAAAAAGAACATCTTCTTATACACATAGACGCCTTATACAGGTCAGCACGGTATCTTGCGAAGAATGATAACAACGCAGATGATCTGATCCAGGAAACGTACTTGAAAGCATTTAAGTTCTTACAGGATGATAAAGAGATCAGGAATGTAAAGGCTTGGTTATTCAGGATATTAATGAATACCTTCATCAATAAATATCGTAAAGACAAACGGGAACCTTCTCTGGTCGATTTTGATAGCGTCGAAGCATTTCATGAATCGATACAGGAAGAGGTCATAGCGCCTTCAATTCTGGATGATGAGTCGGCACTTGATAACCTTATGGATGACAATATAAAAGAAGCGCTGGAAGCGTTGCCAGATGACTTCCGCATGGTAGTATTGCTTTCTATTGTTGAGGGTTTTTCTTACAAGGAGATTTCAAAAATAGTCGATTGCCCCGTTGGCACGGTAATGTCCAGGATATACAGGGGGCGAAAGATGTTAAAGGAAAAACTGACCGGTTATGCAAAAAAATATGGCTACGAAAAAGAGTAAAAAAAATTAGACAGAATAACAGGATGAACATGATCCATGCCCAGTTAATCAAAAACCGTTATAAGGTTGAAAATTACATGCAGATCCAATCATCTTGATTGAACCTAAACGTTTCGGTTCAGGCTACAAGCCAGAACCCACCAGATAGTCTACTTTGCTCTTAACGACTTTTGCGGTGAAAAATTTAGTGTTAATCCTATCAAAAAATGAGAGAAAAAATGAATTGTAACGACGTAAGAAAATATTTTTATGCCTTTCTTGATGATGAACTCGATGTTGAGAGAAACATTAAGGTATTAGCACATGCTGACATGTGTTGTGAATGCGGTCAGAGAATGGAGAAAGAACGATTGCTCCAGAAAAGGGTGAGGGAAACTGTTTGTGCGGTGAAGGCCCCTACCTATCTAACGGAAAGTATTTTGCAAAAAACAGAAGAGCAGCCAAATTACTTTGTTCTATTGGCAAAGAATTTACTATCCGGAAGGTATCTGGTACCTGTTGTGGGCATTGCGGCTGCGATAATGATAATAGTTTATTTTTTTGTGATACCGAGTTCTTCTAAGAAGGACGATCTCCTATACCTTGCAGAATCTAAATATCATAACTACATGATGCAGCAACTCAATCTGGACATCCGTTCTCAGGATCCTGAAGCAGTTGTGAAATACCTTCGAGGGCAAACTGATTCAAAAGTAGTTTTGCCTGAAATTGGAGACGGTGCAACGCTGGTCGGCGCGGCATTGTCTGAAATTGATGGCGTGAAGGTGTCTCAGGTTTTTTATATGCGCGGAGAAACTCCGGTTTCATTTATGATAATTTGTGATCCTAGCTCAGGATCTAGAGATAGTAGAAATATTGATTTTTCTGAGATGAAGGAAATATTCGTAGATGAGAAGGTAGTTTATTCTGATAAAGGGTATTGTGGCCATTGTCAAATCATGAGATGGGAAGATGCCGGGAACCAGTATGTTGTTGTCTCAATGTTAAATAGTGACGAAATTTTAAGAATGTTGAATAAAACTTGAAGTGTAAAATTGGAAAGAGGATTGGAGGTTGAAGATGAACAGTGCAATGAAAATATTTACAGTTTTTTTATTAAGTGCGTTTGTGATGTGTGTTTCAGTATCCAGTACAAATATAGTATTTGCCGGCATAGCAACAGGTGTTGGCATAGGGCAGAAGGCGGCCCCATTTATGTTGTTGTCTGTTGAAGGAAAGAAGATAGCGCTGGAATCATTTGCGAAAGATAAGGTTACGTTGCTAGTTTTTGGTACCACCTGGTGTCCCGCATGCAGACATGAAGTACCGGCCCTTAAGGGATATTACAACGATCTTAAAGATAATGGACTTATGGTGTTGGGTATTGATGTTCAGGAAAGTAAAAAAAAGGTCAACTCTTTTATTGAGAAAAACCGGATAGATTATCCAGTTGTGCTTGATTCTAATGCTGATGTCGCAAGGTTGTACCAAGTTGTAGGCATACCTTTAAACATAATCCTGGATAAGAATGGTGTGATACGTTACAAGGACAACCGGCCTCCGAGCAAAGAGGTTTTGGAGAAATTATTGTTAAATTAGTATCTGTTGTAATAAAGGTGTTACTTGTGCTTGTGAAATGGATAACATAAATTTTTTGTATTACGGTTAGTCATGAGAAAAGAGTCTTCTTTTTTAATCTTTGGAACGACTTTATCAATCATTGCTTTAATAGGCCTTAGGATAGGCCATTTTTATACGCATGGATTGTGTAACTGCCTTTCAGGTAAATTATTAGAATACATTATTCCTGTCTCAGGGTTGACAATCGTTGTTCTTCTAACGAACAGGCATGTCATAAAATTGATAAAACAGAGAGAAGCTGAGTCTGAAAATGTGAAGAAAGCGTATGAAACAATAGATGGAATCACAAGGATAAGTGATTCGATGCTTTTTGACTTTCAATTGAGTAGATTAGGAAGAAATGAAAATTATCTAAAGATCATAGGGGTAATTATAGGAACAGAAGGTGTGATGTTGAGAAATAAGGCAACCGCATGTTTTTTGGCGTTACTCAATAGGCAGAATAATACCCTTGAAGGAAATATTATCTATAAGAGGAATGGGGATTTGGCGGTTGATAGTGAAACAATCAAAATCCGCTTAGACTCCAAAGTGGCGATAACAAAGGGATCAAATGATGTGAAATTTTCTAATTGGGATGATAAGATAGGTTCAATAGGAAAATACCAGGAGCATTTCAATGATGACGTAAGACAAAAAGTTGGAATCATAAGGAATTTTGTCACGTACAGGATTAAGGGAATTGAGAACGGATCTCTGATATTTTTTAATTATGAAAATGATGTTGATCAATATGACGCGGATATAATAAGGCATCTTGCGGGACACTTTGCTTCTTTATATTCTTTCTCTTTAAAACAGAAAGAAAATCTAAGACTCCAATATCTTGTGATAAAGAAGCTTGCAGACCTTGCTGAAAAGAGGGATCCAGAAACGGGGGAGCATTTATTCAGGATACAAAATTATTGCTGTTTCATTGCTAAAAAACTTTCAAAACAGGAAAAATATAAAGATATAATTAACCAGCCATTTCTTAAAGATATCTATTATTCAAGCCCGCTTCATGATATAGGAAAAGTTGGGATCAAAGACGGGATCCTTTTAAAACCCGGAAAACTTACACCAGATGAGATGGCAATAATGAAAACCCATACTTTAATTGGAGCTGAAATTATTGAAGGACCCGCTTTTTTGAAAATGGGGCGGGATATTGCCCATTATCATCATGAAAAATGGGATGGGACAGGGTATCCTGATGGTCTTAAAGGTGAAAAAATCCCACTTTCGGCAAGGATTATGGCTCTTGCCGATGTCTACGACGCATTAACATCAAAAAGAGTTTATAAAGAAGCGTTTACTCATGACGTGGCGGAATCGATTATAAAGGAAGGGATCGGTTCTCATTTTGACCCTGATGTTGGTTTTGTTTTTATTGAAAATAAAGACAAATTCAAAGACATTATGAAAGCTCAAGAACACCGATTTAAAGCAGATAGGATGGTAGGTGTAGATCAAATGTGTTTGAAAGGTCCTGAACTAAATTAAGAACTTTCGGTTTGAGAGCCGTGTATACCAATATGTTAAAAGACCCTGACACGAATTCAGGGTAACAATTTGTTGTTTTCCGCTTAGTATAATTAATGGATCTATTAATATTAAGAAAGGAGGGTTTTTAAATGACCAGTCTGAGTGAAATAAATAATGACCTTTTAGGAATACTTAACCACACAAAGGGGATGCTTGAAATATTGTCTAACGCATTTAATAAGCATAACCTGGATTCTCTGGGAAAAGTAGAGGCACTTGAGGAAAACCTTTATAAAGATTCAGAGAGGTTGCTTAAGTTACTCCTTGATGAGAAGGCCGAAGAGGGTACCAGACATTTTATTCCCATTCCCGAACATTTTAACAGGATAGGAAATGGATTGAGGAAGATGCTTAACGCGATAGATAAGAAGGTCACAAGAAGTGTATTGTTTTCTGACAAATCTGTAACAGAGGCATACAAATTATTTGATGAGTTGCAGGAACTGTTGACTTGCCTGGGTGACTGTATCAATACGTGCAATAGAGTGCTGGTTGATAATATCTGTGGCCGTGTGAAAGGCTTGTGTGAACAGGCAGATGAATATGCGATCTTTCATGAAGACAGGTTAATATCCGGTGTGTGTACACCATTGAATGCTCCTATTTATCTTGATATTCTTGATTCTTTCAAAACCATAGCCTGGCATACCGGTGAGATAACCAGAAATATTGCGAAAGGGTGCAGTGAAAATTAGAAAAAGTATTCCGAGGACTAATGAGTATGAGTAGAGTAATAGGAGTTGCAGGACTTTTTGTAATTATGCCCTTACTCACCCTGTCTTCAGGGCAGGCACAGGCTCAACATGATGGACGGTACTCTTTTGAATATCCCGGTGATTTTTCCGATGACAAAGGCGAAGAGGTTATTTCTCTTTTAATTTGGCCTTCCTTACGTTTGGTCTCATTTTTATTGATTGCCGAAAATTGGTCATTGCTCCTGGAAAGTTTTCTGCATGGATTGGATATTGATATAAGCGGTAAAACACCTATAATCAGTGTTCGATTCTATTGATAAATCATATGGGAGAAATGACGAAATGAAAGTACTTGGCATTAGTGGCAGTCCGAGAAAGAGCCACACTACAGAGGAATTAGTTAAGACGATATTGGATGCAACCGGCCTGGAAACAGAGTTAATATCCTTGCACAACATGTCAATTAATGGGTGCATATGCTGTCTGGGCTGTATTGATGATAATGTGTGTAAAGTTCGGGATGATTATATTCCTTTGATGCAAAAGGTATTAGAAGCCGATGCTATTGTTATTGGTGCTCCTAATTACTTTGGGAGACTTAACGCCCTCACACACGCATTTCTTGAGCGACTTTACTGTTTCCGGCACGACAAAGATGGACATGGAGGTATGAAACTTTCCGGTAAAATAGGGGCGATTGCATCAGTAGGTGGCGGTGGGGAGTGGGAGATGCCTGGAAGAGACATAAAAATGTATGATATTGCAGGCGATGATATCAAGGGGTTCTTTGATTATAACGAGATTGAATGTGTAGGTGTCGTAGCAGCGCACGGTGCGGTTGCATGCTTTTCATGTGGCTATGGTGAAGTTTGCCGTGTAAGTGGCGTTAAGAAGTTTTTCGGCGAGAATGCGAAGATTTCACCTGAAATCATGCCGAGTCTGGAAAAACAGCCGGAAGCAATAGATAAGGCAAAACGACTTGGGAATGCATTGCGGGAAAGATTGAATTAAGCCTTCGGCATAAATACCGCAGGTAGGAGCCAACTCCCGCCCGCCCGTACCGAACAGTACGTTCGGGCTGGTTGGCGCAATCTAATTATTGCATTTAAACGCTTACGATCGCCGTCAGGAGACGGCTCCTACCAATACATTGAAATTCCTATGTATTGAATTAAAATTATGATGAATACGCGTAGATTCTCAACTCATTGAGAACTTACGTATATTTCCAAATGAAGAGAGTGCATAATGGGTTGTAATTTTTGGTCCAAAAAGCTATTAATTGTAGGTATTATTTTGAACGTGGCTGTCCTTTTGGCAGGAAAAACGGAAGCAAATCCTTCTGAGAATCAGGCGTCGGAGTGGGTGATATCTGAGTGGATCAATAGTAACGGGCTTACGCTTGAGGGCCTACGTGGAAAAGTTGTCATAATAGATTTCTTTCAATTGTGGTGTCCCGGATGTAACAGATTCTCAGGACCACTCATGGAGAAATGGTACCGGCACTATGAAGACCGCCATGATATTCAACTGGTTGGCATCCATACCGTTTTTGAAGGGCACTCTCAACAAACCCCGAAACTACTACGACAATATGTTAGAGAGAAGAACATAATCTATCCGGTAGGGGTTGACGCTCATGTCTCTAATCAGAGATTGCCGGAGACTATGATTCGTTATCACACCCATGGAACTCCTGAGATTGTAATTATTGATAAGAAGGGGGAAATCCGCTTTCAACATTTTGGGAGTTTTAATCCCAGCGTCGCAGAAAAACTCATAAATACTCTTTTAAACGAATGGTAAGGTCGTGTAAAAACAGGCCAGAAGGGCTGCTCATACAGCAGTACTCGAGTCAATTGGTCTAATGGAACTCTTTACTGCGTTTAATAAATTTCTGGATTCCTTGAATGTGGAGATTGATTTTTAATGACAATCTTAATAATCCTTTTTCTTGCCACGTGTTTTCTCGCGTATTCAAACGGTGCTAATGATAATTTTAAAGGAGTTGCTACACTCTTTGGAAGCAAGACCACTAATTACAAAGGTGCAATCTGGTTAGCAACGGTTACAACATTTGCAGGTTCGGTATGTTCAATATTTTTTGCTCAGATGATTGTAAAAACTTTTTCCGGAAAAGGTCTAGTCCCTGATGCTGTTTCAGCCTCTCCTGAATTTCTTACTGCAGTGGCGATTGGTTCTGCTATTACCGTTATCATTGCAACGTTTACGGGGTTCCCCATATCCACAACTCACAGTTTGACAGGCGCGCTTGTTGGCGCCGGTTTTATTGCGGTAGGTACTCAGGTTAATTTTGCTGTTTTAGGTCGGGCTTTTTTCTTTCCACTTTTAATTGCCCCTGTTATTGCAGTCGCTTTTGGCAGTATCCTGTATACTATATTCAGAAATATGAGAATTCGTTCTGGAATAACCAAGGAGTGGTGTCTTTGTGTTGGCGGGAAGAAAACATTGGTGCCATCTATGCAGTCGGCTGCTACTCTTATGGCACAATGCGGTAGCTCCATCGAAGCGACAATTGACAAACGGGAAAATTGTGTGGAAATATATAAAGGACATTTTCTGGGCATGAACTGCCAGAAACTATTAGACTATTTCCATTTCTGTTCTGCTGGTGTTGTGAGTTTTGCTCGCGGCCTGAATGATACCCCAAAGATTGTAGCCCTTTTACTTTTAATCAAGGGATTATCCATACACTGGGGGATGGCCGCTGTGGCCGTTGGCATGGCAGTAGGAGGGCTTCTGAATGCCAAAAAAGTGGCGGAAACAATGAGCAACAAAATTACAAAATTAAACCACGGTCAGGGCTTTACGGCAAATCTTGTTACCGGTTTACTCGTTATCTTTGCCAGCAGATTTGGGGTGCCTGTTTCTACGACACACGTATCGGTAGGGTCTATTTTTGGCATAGGCCTGGCATCAAAGCGTTTAAACACTGGCATTATGCAGGGAATAATACTATCATGGCTAGTCACTCTGCCAATTGCCGCCGCCTTTAGTGCTGGCACTTATTGGATACTAGTTCGGTTTGTACATTAATACATTTGAAAGAACATACAAGGCTTTTTGTAAGCGACCATTATGTAAAGTGATATACTCTGTCATTCCCGCAGTATGTTGAGCGGAATTCTAGCTCGTCTAATTTCTTGACACCCCATTTTCCCGTCCGAACGGATTCATCCGGGCGGGCATAGAAATGACAAAGCCACTCAATAATTGCTAAATTTAGGTTGAAAACAAGGTAAGTAACAATTTATGGATAAAATATTATTAATACTACTTCTTATTTTTTATTGCCCGGCAGCTTTATGGCTGTTTCTTTATGGCATGAACAACTATTACATGATTTATCTTTTTCTGAGGAAATTCAAAAAAGAGACTTCCGGAAATCAAAAGTTTCTGGAACAGTTCTGGTCAAATCACGGCAGAGATAATCTGCCAAAAGTCACCACGCAATTACCCGTTTATAATGAAAGGCATGTAGTAGCACGTTTAATTAAGGCAGTAGTAAACATTGATTACCCGAAAGAGCTGCATGAAATACAGGTTCTGGACGATTCTAATGATGAGACAATGGAAATGGTTTTCGGACTGGTTAATCAATACCGTGATAAAGGGTTCAACATAAAGCATATTGTTAGGGAAAACAGAGATGGGTTTAAGGCAGGAGCATTAAATCTTGGCATGGAAAAGGCGGCAGGTGAGTTTTTAGCAATCTTTGATGCCGATTTTGTACCTGATAAAAATTTTCTTTATGACACGATTCCATTCTTTTATGAAAAGCCAGAGGTCGCTATAGTCCAAACGCGATGGGGACACATAAATCGAAATTACTCTCTTCTCACGATAGCACAGAGCATTGGTATGGACGGTCATTTTATTATCGAACAGGGTGCCAGAACCTGGAACGGATTGTATATGAATTTTAATGGAACTGCCGGGGTCTGGAGACGGGAGGCAATCATTGACTCAGGAGGATGGCATTTTGATACTCTGACTGAAGACCTGGATCTGTCATACAGGGCTCAATTAAAAGGGTGGAGGGCTAAATTTCTGTTCGATGTTGTTGCGCCGTCAGAATTGCCGGTTGATATTAATGCATACAAATCACAACAGCATAGATGGGCAAAGGGTTCAATACAGACAGCAAAAAAACTTTTACCTCAGGTATTCAAGACAAACGACAGCTTGATCAAGAAGGTAGAGGCCTTTGTTCACTTGAACCAGTATATGGTGCACCCAATGATGATTATACTTGCCCTGTTGTCCTTTCCACTCATAGTCTTGTTAAAAGTACAGATAAGTAGTATGTCCGTCTCCTTAACAATGATAGTTATGATGGCGTTAATATCTATGGGGGCATTTGCACCTACATTTCTTTATGTCATTTCTCAAAAAAAGGGTTATAAGGATTGGTGGAAAAGATGCTTGTTCATCCCTGCTCTAATGGTTATAGGGTGTGGCATTGCCATTAATAACACAAAGGCGGTACTCGAAGCGCTGTTTAATATCAAGAGTGATTTTATCAGAACACCCAAGTATGGTGTGATCAAGCGAGGCAGAAATATACTGGTAAAAAACTACTCATTGCCATTGCAAGTGTTCTTCATTAGCGAAATACTCTTAAGTGCCTATTGCTTTATAGGGTTTATGCAGTATACAAGTAATAAGAAATTTGTATTTGGACCTTTTCTACTGATATATGCAATCGGGTTTCTTTACGTCGGAGTGCTTTCGCTCCTTCAGAAGTTTACGGAGACAATAAAATGCTGATTAAAGAAATATGGGGACACATCCAGTTTACCTACTATCTCCTTATTTCCAAAACTTCGTTTAGTAGTTATTTATGCAAGAGAAACATTGCTAAGCATCTGCGTTTTGTGAAGATAAATGGGATGTGTCCCCATATTTTAATTGTGTTGTCCGTATTAGTCACCAGTATCAATTTGTGCTGGGCAGGCACTGATATTTTACAAAAAAGAGGTGAGATACAGTACGTACTTCCCCGTGATGCGATACCTTCTATAAAGGCCCCCGAGTTTATTCCTGCAGATAAAGCCGGACTTGATGACAATGAACCTGTTGTTGGTATCACGATTAATGGTGAGAGCCATGCTTATTCGGTATATCTCCTTAACCATCATGAAATTGTAAATGATAGAATTGGGAACATGGCTTTTGCCGTTGCCTGGTGTCCGCTTGCAAATCTTGCCGCTGTATATAACCGAGAAATTAATGGGCAAGAATATACTTTTGGGGTTTCCGGCAAATTGCTCAAAAATGCACTGGTCATGTTTGATTACGAAACGGAATCACTCTGGCCAATCGTTTACGGTAAGGCAATAGATGGTGAGTTGACAGGAAGAGCGTTGAAGAATATCCCTGGATGCCAAAAGGTATCGTGGGGAGCGTGGAAAAAATTGCACCCGGATACTCTTGTATTATCTTATCACGGTTCAAGGACGATTGGATATGATGTTTACGGAAACTATCATAAGAGTGAAGAGACCGGTATTTATCCTGCCAGAAACACAGATGCAAGACTAGCTACTAAGACAAACATTATTGGGATAGAAGTAAATAATAAACAGAAAGCCTATCCATTTTATCTATTTAACAAAACGGCAATAATAATTGATAAGTTTCAAGGTATCAATCTGCTGGTATATAGAAATAACGATACCGGCATTATTAAGGTATATGATAGACAGATTGAGGGAGTGGTGATTGATTTTAGGGAAAATAGGAGTGATACAACAGACAGCACAACAAATACCACCTGGGATCTGGAAAACGGAATTGGCACAAAAGGAAGCAAGAAGGGTAAAGCACTCCATCCCGTACACTTTCTGACTGCTTACTGGTTTGTCTGGTCAGACTACTATCCTGGAACAGAAGTATTTGATATTGAGTAATTTACTGAGAAGTCAAGCAATACCTTCGGAGAATTTTTTTGCCACTAAGACACAAAATCACAAAGAAAACCTTAGTGCCTTCGCTGGTTCAGGCTTGCAGCCTGAATCTAAATGTTTAGGTTCAATCAACATGATTGAACCCGCCAAGGAGATAATGTCACACTGAGCACTCGCATGCTCAGTGTAAACTCAGTCGAAGTGTTATCCGCATTAAAAATGAACAGAAAATTAAGGACTATTATAATAACAGGATTCGTTATTGAAATCCTTTGCATTGCAATTGCTTACAATGGGGATATAAAAAAGAATATTCCCTGTTTTGCTATCTTCTATATCTCCTCCTTTATCGCATACATCTTTGCTGTATTTTATATCTCAAAAAATGAAGGGACTATTGAACAGGATAATAAGAGTTCGGCAACGATTCTCTGGGCAATTATCATTTTTGCACTGATATTTCGACTAACACTTTTACCGGCGACCCCTTCAGACGACATATATCGTTACTTATGGGAAGGGAAATTACAACTGAACGGAATAAACCCTTACTCTTACCCACCGGAATCTTCCAATTTGAAACATCTCAGGGATAGTTTCTTTTCCGGTATTAATCATAAGCATCTGCCTACTATTTATCCTCCGCTTACGCTTATGATGTTTACAATAGCCGATTATGTTTCACATACAATAATATCAATGAAGTCTGTTTTCCTGATTTTTGATGTATTGTCCATTTTTCTGTTATTGAGATTTTTAAAAGTAATGGGAAAAGACCCACAAAATGTGTTGACGTACGCGTGGAGCCCATTAATCCTTATCAGTTTTGCTGCAAGAGGCCATTGTGATTCCCTTCAGATATTCCTTGTTATACTTGCGTTGTATCTCTGCGCAGTGAAAAAAACATTGAGAACGGTAGTTTCTATTGGCCTGGCGGTAATGTCTAAATTTGTATTCATCATTATTGCACCTTTTCTGGTTCAGGACAAAAAACTTAAATCTGCGGTAGCACTGTTTGCTGTTATTACCATTTTGTATTTACCATATGTGGGTGCCGGTAGAGGGTTGTTTTCAACCCTATTCCATTTTGGGACTCAGTATCATTTTAATGATTCCGCTCATTTTCTGATTTTCTGTTTATGTATTGGCTCTCCTCTGGCATCCAAAATAGTAACGGGACTGATCTTCGGATCGGTACTTCTGTTTTTATACAAAAAATATTTAAGTGCATGTATTACAGATAGCAATGAAAATCCCACTCTCCTCAACTTCTCTGCTCGTCCCCGCCAGAACAACCTTGTCGGGCTGCCAAACGGCTTGGCCGGGCGGGAAAAGGAAGGCGAAAAAAGAGGGAATATAGAGGAGAATAATTCTGTCTTAAATTATGCCTTTATGGCTATTGGGGCTTTTTTAATACTGACCCCAACATTACATCCATGGTATCTGACATGGATCATCCCCTTTCTCTGTTTTAATAAAAACCGGGCGTGGCTTCTTCTGACCGGAACGGTAATTTGTTATTATTTCATGAACCATGAATTTTTTTCTAAAATGATATGGTATAACGACGAATGGGTATGGAAGGAAGTGCACTGGCTTAAGCTGCCGGAATATCTCCCTTTTTATAGCCTGCTAATTTATGGGTGGTTAAGGACCTGTCTTGCCACTAAGGCGCAAAGACACGAAGAAAAAGCATGAAATATAGTAATGTTTAATCGAGAGAATTTGTCATCAACAATAATCACCTTTTCTATCATGTGAACATGCAGAGAGGAAAGGATGATGGAATACAACGAATCTGTTTATTTAAAATAAGTATTAACTTAGTGTCTTTCTGCCTTAGTGGCTCAGTTTTTCTTTTTTTTACAAAATGTTTTATTGGAGGTAGAAGTCAAAATGGAAATAAATGAAAAATCGGTATTTTATGTTCCGGATTATTATCATATAGAACAAGACTCGCTTCATCTATTTTTAGACCCTGAAATGCCTAACTGGATTATTACTGATAAAAGAGGTGGGCAGATTATAGATGATATTAAGAAATGCAAAAATGTTAAGGAGCTGATGTACAACTATGCAGATAATTTTGACATGGATCAAACGAAAGCATGGCTGGACATTCATACATTTTTAAAGGATCTGATACGGTCTAAATTCCTGGTATCAGAACCGGTAAAAAAAGTTGCTTACACCGGTCGAGCAGATTATATACATGTATATAAACTTAATGAATTATGGATACACACAAACAATTCGTGCAATCTGACCTGTTCGCACTGCCTGGTAAATTCATCTCCGAGTGAAGACAAAGGTCTTTCTACAGATGCTATCAAAAAGGTTATTGATGAGGCAGCAGTGTTGGGAACAACCCGTTTTTACTTTACAGGCGGAGAACCCTTTATGAGAAACGATATTTTTGAACTTATCGATTATGTCTGCAATCATAAAAAAGCCGAACTTATAATACTCACGAATGGAACACTCCTGAAAGGAGAAACAGTAGAAAAGTTACAAAATCTTGACAAAGAGATCTTAAAAATCCAGATAAGTCTTGATGGATCAAGACCTGAAATAAATGATCCTTTAAGGGGGAAAGGCAGTTTTGATCTGATTGTTGAAGGGATTAAAAACATTATTGCTGCCGGATATTCGCCAACGGTAACAACAGTAGTTGCAAACAGCAACATAGATGACATACCGAAAACGACGAAGCTGCTTGCGCTTTTAGGAGTAAAAACGCACCACCTACTTTGGGCTCACAAAAGAGGGAGAATCACTGAAAATGGGAATAGTTCCATTCCTCCTATAGATAAGGTGATTGAAGTTACTAAAAAAGTGAAGGCGGTCGCCAGAGAAGCAGGTATTTCAGTCGACAACCATGACTCATATAAATTCAGGGCAAACAGCAACAGGGGTACGCGGTATGATTTAGGGAATGCTTGTTACGATAGCATGTGTGTTTATTCAAACGGCGATGTATATCCTTCCGCCTCATTTGCCGGTCATGCAGGTCTGAGGTGTGGAAGTATTCTTGATAATACACTCTGGGAAATTTGGGAAAAAAGTAATACAAGCAAGGCATTCAGAAACGCGACACTGCAGAATAAGGAAAAATGCAGGAAGTGTCATATTAAATATATATGCGGTGGCGGTGATATTGAACACTCCTTCTTTTTTTCAGAGAACGGATTCAAGTTGGAGACAGATACATTTCCTACAGACGTCGGCATACATGCACTTGACCCTTATTGTGATTTACATAAGGAGATAACCAAGGAAGTTATATTTGAACTTGCCGAAACCGGAAAGAGAATGATGGAGAGGGCAACAGGGTTCAGCGCTCCCATTGTTCTAAGGTCGATGGGTGAGAGCGTTGCTGTCTGTGGCGCTGATGAACAAGCGGCAAATTCACAATCAGTTTACACACTTCATTCCAACTGCGTGCTCTCTTTTGACGTTGACAAGCCCCGGAGCATTGTGCGCGAATTTTACGGGAAGGCTGCGGAGGAACCGCAGGAAGAGCTATGCTGCCCGACCAAGAATTCTCATGAAGACACCAGCCATATTCCACAAGAAGTATTGGACAGGTTCTATGGATGCGGGAGCCCGACAATTATTGCTAAGGTTGCTGAGGGAGAAACAATGGTAGATCTGGGTGCTGGTGCAGGGATTGACTGTTTCATAGCGGCTAAAAAAGTTGGCCCAAAAGGGAAGATATACGGAATTGATATGACGGATGAGATGCTGAAGGTGGCCAACGAAAACAAACGTTTGGTGGCAAAGAACCTTGGTTATGATATTGTGGAGTTCAGAAAGGGGTTTCTTGAGGATATCCCAGTCGATAGCGGCACTGTTGATCTTATCACGTCGAATTGTGTTGTAAATCTATCACCCGATAAAAAAGCCGTTTTTAATGAAATGTGGCGTGTATTGAAAAACCATGGCAGGATTGTAATATCTGATATCGTCTCACAGGTAGAGACTCCTCCACATCTTAAACTCAACAAACAACTATGGGGAGAGTGCATCAGCGGCTCATTAACCGAGGAAGAATTCATGGCATATCTGGAGCAGGCAGGTTTTTATGGTCTGCAAACTTTATCAAAGGTGTTCTGGAAAGAGGTGGAAGGATACTCATACTATTCCGTAACACTGCGTGGATATAAGTTTGAAAAGAAAGAGGGTTGCGAATACATTGGACAGAAAGCAATTTATCACGGCCCATACAAAACAATAACTGATGAAGAAGGCCACCTGTTCCCAAGAAACGAACCAGTTGAAATTTGTACAGATACAGCCGCCAAGCTGAGTAATCCACCCTATACGGGACAGTTTACGATATTTAACGTAAATGACAGGAATGGAAATAAGGTGCCATACATCTGTAGTACCTCAGAGGAAGAAGGCGTCCCTTGTTGCTGACGGAATTTGTCTGGCAAGTTGGAGTGAATAAACCGACAATTATCTCTTTACAGATTTCATAGAAAACAATATAGTAAACGAACGTTGAAGACGATTCTGAAGAGAAGTAAATCTACAAAGTCATTAATGGGGAATATTCATGACAAAGAATTACATATTGAGCGAATATATTGAACAGGCTATGAAACAGGCAGAGTACGACAAGTTGGAAGAGGACTATTTTAGCGGTCGTATTCCATCATGCAAAGGGGTTATTGCATTTGGCCCTACACTCAGAATTTGCCAGGACGAATTGCGTTCTGTTCTGGAGGATTGGATTCTTGTCGGTTTAAAGTTGAACCATTCCTTACCGGTAATTGCAAGCATCGATCTAAACGGGGAGCCTATTCGTGAGTCGATGGACGCCCTGTAAGCGAAGGGACTTTATTAGACGATTACGTCAACTTGGCCTTGATGGACCATTTACCGGAACACGACATCAATTTATGGTCTACAAAAAACATCGCTTAACCATTCCTTCAAATTCTGAATATTCCGTTCCACAACTCAGAATGATGATTCGCGAAATTGAAGATGTTATAGAACGTAAAATCTCATTAGAGGAATGGAACCGGTTATAAAATTACTTCTGACAATCATACTTTTATTACAATAGTTCAAATAATATCACGGCCCATAAAAAGCAAAAACGGATGCGGAGGGCCACCTGTTCCCAAGAAACGAACCAGTTGAAATTTGTACAGATACAGCAGCCAAGCTGAGTAATCCACCCTATACGGGACAGTTTACTAAACTTAATGCTAATAGTGAGAATGCCGAATCATACAGTTGCAGCCCCTCAGAGGAAGAAGGAGTTCCTTGTTGTTGAGACAAATCATTTTTCAATATAAATAATAGATATGGTATCCCTCATTTTATCTCCGATCTAAAAAGCACCCACTTCTCTAATATTTTTGAACGTCTGTCCCTATAGAGCGCAAGAAAAAACATCTTGATAATTTGCCAACACAACATTATAGTTGTGTCATGATACCAAACTTCGTGGATGTTGGGAGCCCCTGGAAAGTGTTGCCTCCTGGAGAACACAAGGCGACAATGAAGGAAATCGAAGCGCACTATGCAATATCCGCCCACCGGAAGCATTTTTTTCATGGACTACAAGAGGGCGTCAAAGCATTACGTTACGCGGGATGCCGTATTATTTTCCTAGACGGAAGCTTTATTACAGAAAAACCTATTCCCAAGGACTATGATATTTGTTGGGATCCAATAGGAGTCGATACAACTAAGCGAGATCCCGTTTTTCTTGATTTCTCAAATATGCGAAAAAAGCAGAAAGATCGCTATTATGGAGAATTCTTTCCGACTAGTGCTCTTGCTGATGGGGTAAACTTTTTCTCTGAATTTTTTCAAATAGATAAATATACGGGGAAATCAAAAGGAATAATCAAAATCAGTTTACGAAGAATTAAAAACTAGAGGTTTTCTATGATAACAAATGAACGACAATATAAAATCACTCGTGGCCAACACGATAAATTAAAAAAAGCGATGGACTCTTTTGACGTTAAGGAAGCCATTAGATTAACGAAATCCAAACAGTTGGCAAAAGCACAGCTCGCCGCTCTTCAGAGTGAATATGAGATACTTTGCATGCAAATTCAGGATTATGAGACATTGAAATCCGGAACGGTTGAGGTATTAAAGGCATCAAGCTTAGAAGAATTGCCAAGTATTCTTATAAGGGCACGCATTGCTAAGGATATTTCTCAAAAGAATCTTGCAAAGCGTATGGGATTAAAAGAACAGCAAATACAGCGGTATGAAGCAGAGGAATATGCTTCTGCTAATTTAAGGCGATTGGCAGAAGTCGCAAGAGCTCTTGGTATAAGCATAAAAGAAGTTGCTGAATTTACAAGCTTCGAAAAATCTTTCAAAATAGATGAAAGCGGGTTTTCGTGGGATCAGTTTCCAATTAAAGAAATGTATCGTCGGAATTGGCTTGAGGGGTTTTCCGGCTCTCTATCTGAAGCTGTTGAAAATGCCGAGGAATTGTTGA
>JAIQZR010000100.1 GCA_021777035.1 Candidatus Scalindua sp.
TTCTACAGCAGGCAGAAAATCTTTGGTTAGTACTCTCGCACCATACGCAGACTGAAAGCCGTCTCGAAAGGCGGTACACATAAATTTTATCTTTTTAGCCATTTTATTTTTTCGTATAATAAAAAATTATTTTACCAGTACCGACCACAATATACCCGCGCAAATAGCTGATCCGATTACACCTGCTACATTAGGTGCCATGGCATGCATGAGCAGGAAATTATGCGGGTCTTCCTTCTGTCCAACCATCTGCACAACACGAGCAGAGTCAGGCACTGCGGAGACACCGGCAGCACCAATAAGGGGATTAATTTTTTCCTTGAGAAACAGGTTCATGAATTTAGCAAAAAGCACACCACCAGCTGTTGCAATACAGAAAGAAAGAGCTCCTAAACCAAAAATAAGAAGTGATTGATTTGTTAGAAAGGCTTGCGCTTGTGTGCTAGCTCCAACTGAAAAACCGAGAAGAATTGTTACTATATCAATCATTGCATTACGTGCAGTATTGGCTAATCGCTCAGTTACACAGCTTTCCTTTAGTAGATTGCCTAAGAAAAGCATTCCTATAAGCACTATGGCACCTGGAGCAATCAACGCAGCAACAAGAAAGGCAGCAACAGGGAAGATGATTTTCTCCCTCTGTGTCACATGCCTTGGTTCTTTCATCCTGATAAGGCGCTCCTTTCTTGATGTAAGCAGTTTCATTATGGGAGGCTGTATAACAGGAACGAGAGCCATATACGAATAAGCAGCTATAGCAATAGCACCTAACAGATGTGGTGCAAGTTTTGACGACAAAAATATTGCGGTTGGTCCATCAGCTCCGCCGATAATACCTATGGAAGCCGCATCTGCAGGGCTAAATCCAAGATATAGTGCACCAATAAACGTTATAAAGATTCCTACCTGTGCGGCTGCTCCAAGTAAAATAAGCTTTGGATTAGACAGCATTGTAGAGAAATCAGTCATAGCACCAATGCCCAGGAAAATAAGGGGTGGGAAAATACCCTTACTAACCCCGAAGTATATATAACTCAGAACACTTCCCTCTTCGTATACACTGAGCGCCATGCCTTGAATAGAAGGTATATTTCCTACAATTACCCCAAAACCGATAGGGAGCAGCAACAGAGGTTCATAATCTTTGATAATAGCCAGAGATACAAAAACAATACCCACGACTATCATGATGGCATTGCCCCATGTCATCATCGCAAAACCGGTTGTGTTAAGAAACTCAAATAGAATTTTCACTGATATCATCTATATTCTCACAAAATTATTATTATGGAACGACAACATATATTCAAAATAAGGCATTATGATTTAATATCTTTTATCGCCTTGGATTTACTTCCCAATTCCAGCAGCGTGAAGAGCAGAACCGATTGCAGCTAAAACCTCATCTTTAGGTGCATCAGAACACTCTAGCTGGAAACCGGAATCTTTTATTGGGTACATCAAATTAACTATTCTTAAAACAGAAGGTAACAGAAATATAAATGCGCTGATTAAGGTAAGCGCTGTGAATACAACCAGCATCCCGATAATCGCGATTTCTATTCCACGCCCATCCAGGATGTTCTGAATACTTAAATTGATTTCTATCATGGCAATGTACCCTTTATACTGGTCTGTAAAAATGTCCGGACTTCTTTGGAATTTATAAACAAAAAAAGCCGATATAATATCCAGGAGTTCTCTAAAAATGTAACTCCTGGATATTATATCGGCTTACTTTGCAACAACTCTTATTATCAGAAAAATCCTTGCGTAGTCTTCCTACTTTCTGCGAATTCTAATCCAAAAAGATTAGATAGTCAAATGTTTTCTCCGGAATGAATAAAATTCTATGGAGACCTGGCAAGACGGAAGCCTATATCGCTGAACTTTTTGCTGGCCGGATCAAAGTCATTACGATCTGTCGTACGCAAACCCTTCTCTTTGCTGCGCCAGCCTCCGCCCCGTAAGACACAGTTTGGGCCTTCTGAATGCCCCTGAGGATCCTTACTGGGATGGGTTTCATAATAATGCTCGTTATACCAGTCGGAGCACCACTCCCATACATTTCCCATCATATCGTAAATGCCAATCCCATTTGGCAATTTACCTGCCACAGTATGAGTCCTGCCCTCGGCGTTAAGACCATACCAGGCATATTCTCCAATTTCCTCTACGTTGCTGGTTCCCGCCCATTGCTCCTTCCTGCCGCCACTCCTTGCCGCGTATTCCCATTCCGCTTCGGTTGGAAGACGGTAATTCATGCCTGTTTTCTCATTCAGTTTTTTTATAAATCCCTGAACATCATTCCAACTCACTCTTTCAACCGGGCAGTCTTCGCATGGGAATTTCGATGGATTATGACCTGTGATATCAACCCATTGTTTCTGAGTTACTTCCGTTTTTCCCAGATAAAAACCACCCACGCATACCGTGTGCACCGGTTTCTCATCACTGTTTCCTGTATCAAAGATATCACCCATGTCAAAGCATCCTCCTTTAACAAACACCATTTCGTCTTCAGTTTCCCTTGCTTCTTTTGTCAACTGATGTTGTGACTCTGTTGTTCGGGATTTTTCCTCATCCAGTTTGTTCTTGGCTTCTATGATCAAGGTAATTGTGTCTTCAAAATGTTTCCCTTCCCTGCCTACTAATGTGAGGTAATTAGATAAACTTGATAAAGAACCATCATAGTTTCCTGTTTTTAAAAGCACTTTGCCGTAAAGGAAATGAAATTCTCCAGGCAAGTTAATCCCCAGATCCATTGCCTTCTCAAAACTTTTTTCCGCATCTTCCCATTTTTCAACAACCATATCACTTTTTGCAGAGTTAATTAGTAAATCCGCTTGTATATCCGGAGACAGTTCCTTATCCTGCGCAAACACGGCTGAAATTCCGGCACCGCGTGTTGTTATTATTAAAGCAAATAAAAAAATAGAGCTGATTACGACTTGCCTGATATGTTTAATTCCAATTGTCTGCATTATCCGTAACTCCTCTTTTGTAGAAATTTCACTATGTTTTAAAAACTATTTTCCCATATTGCGTATTGAAATATGTCTTGTTTGTTCATTACGTTGTAACATTCTGAGATCGTCTTAAATAAGGTGAAATATTACCGACACTGCTGCTCCGGCAGTTTTGTCATGCGATAATCTTAGTTTTTACAACCCAATTTGTCAAATAAATTGGCATAGAATCAAGATTTAAGGATTAGGAAAAAGTATAATCGTAATTAAGATCATCAGGTAAGTAAATATACTTATAAATATACTTAAAATTGGAAAACCGCTTAAAAAATTATTTGATTTATTTATTTCTTTAAACTATACTCGTCACAAAATACAGGGAAGACTGTGTAAAAATTCTTTAAGTAAGAAAGAGTAGTTACAAAGTAAGTCAAGGTTATTTCTTCAAACTCTCTTAGAAGAGGAGGGGATGATCTCGGCTTTTTTTGTATGTAAACATAAAAATAGAAGGATCCTAGGAATCTTCTTGTATTTTCATGATATTGTTCTCTTCTTACAATTTTTTAGTATAGTATCTATCTATCATCCTATCAATAAAGTGAATAAGACGTTAAGTCTTAAAAATCTGTTAACAGTGAAGGAGCTTCAGCGATGAACCACAAACAGATATTAGCTTTTATCTCCAAAATTCATGACGAGATGGCAATGCAGATAGATCCTTCTCTTTTAATTCCTCCTGAAAAGCTGGAACTTGCACCATTAACCAATAAAGTGATAAATGAGGAGGGAGCATCGTTACATTCCGTGTCAAAAATATTAGCAACCTCTTTACCGAATAAAATTTTTATAAAACCGTCCTGGAGTGGATTTAAGGACGCTCGACATGATTTACTGATCCAGAGTTATTCAACTCTGATCGAAGCAAAAAATGAGATTCCCATGGGAATTATAAGTAACTCAATACCACATATAGTAATATTATCTGAAAACCAGATACTTAAACATAAAATTGAGATATTGCTCTGGCAGCAATTATTTGAAAAAGGTGATATTTTTCTGGGGCGAAGAGCGTGTCTGCAAAATAAACATATACCTCCTATAAAATTAAATAATTATGATATCCAGCTACTTGGTGAAGAGAAACAAAACATAGACCTTGGATCATATTGGGCCGGTTATATCGCATCTTATGCAATTGCAGAAAGCAAAGATATTTTAAAAACTTACTGTTCTTTTGTCAGCGCCCTCTTATCTACAAGAACTATTATTTTTTCAGTTCTTTAAATATATCAGTGTATATTTATGAGTGTTAATATTTCAATTTTCGTAATGTAAAGACTTTCAAACAGGTTGATACGGCAAAACACTATGAATAAAAAAACCTCTGTATTTTCTACGTTAAATCGAGATATACCGTCAAGTATAGTAGTACTCTTTGTTGCCTTACCGCTCTGCCTTGGAATTGCGTTGGCAAGTGGAGCACCTCTGTTTTCCGGTCTTATTGCAGGAATTATTGGGGGGATACTTGTAGGGGCTATGAGTGGTTCCACGCACGGAGTCAGCGGGCCTGCAGCAGGCCTGGCGGTAATTATCCTGACTACGCTGCTTACTATGCCATTTGAAACGTTTTTGTTGGCCGTAGTCATTGCCGGCATAATTCAAATAATTCTTGGTTTGTTAAAAGCAGGAATTATCGGTTATTATTTCCCATTGTCGGCGGTAAATGGAATGCTTGCGGGCATTGGAATCATTATTTTCATAAAACAGTTACCTTTTGCATTTGGATACGACGGAGAGTGGAAAGGCCCTGATTATCATGACCAATTGAGTGACGGCAGCACATTTACCGGGCTGTTACAATTTTTTGAACATGTAACTGCCGGGGCAATAATCATTGCTATTATTTCAATGGTAATCCTATTATCATGGGATTTATACCTGACGAAGAAACATAAAATATTTAAATTAGTACAGGGACCTATCGTTGTAGTAGCTGCCGGTATTATTTTTCAGCTTTTAACAGAAAGTTTTTTCCCTCAATACCATTTAAGCCGTGAGTACCTGGTAAGTGTGCCGGTTGCCAGTGGAGTCTCCTCTTTCTTTGGCCAATTTACCTTTCCTGATTTCAGCCAGATAGGCAATAAAGAAGTTTATATTTTAGCCGTTACCATAGCACTTATCGCCAGTTTAGAAACACTTCTATGCGTGGAGGCTACGGACAAGCTCGATCCTCATAAGAGAGTTACGCCAACCAACCGGGAGCTATTTGCTCAAGGTACCGGAAACATAGTATCCGGGATGATTGGCGGGTTGGCGATTACTCAGGTAATCGTCCGAAGTTCAGCAAATGTTCAGGCCGGTGCAGAATCAAAAATGTCTGCCATTCTTCACGGTGCTTTTCTTTTGATTTGTGTCGCCTTTATTCCAGGCATTCTTAACCTTATACCTTTACCGGCTCTTGCATGTATTCTATTAATGGTTGGCTATAAATTAGCAATGCCTTCTCAATTTGCTAAGCAATACAAGCTGGGATGGGATCAGTTTATTCCATTTATCGTTACGATTCTTGGAATCGTCTTTGAAGATTTGCTGATAGGACTCGCGTTAGGGTGCTGTGTAGGTTCTGCTACGATCTTATTTCGCAACTTCAAAAATTCTCATTTTTTACATATACAAACATCTGCCGGAGAACATCAAATAAAAATGAGCCTGTCTGAAGATGTTACTTTTTTGAATAAAGGAGCTATCATAAAAGAATTGGCTGAAATACCAAATGATACCTACCTGACCATTGATATGAGTAAATGTGCCAGTATTGATTACGATGTGAGAGAGGCGATAGGAGATTTTATTATCTCAGCAGACGACAGAAATATTAATGTTAAGCTGATACAGCCATTTGGCAGATCTTCTGGCAAAGAAGAGATTTACTCTAAGAGACTTGACAAATGGGTCTATGCTTTGCCGGTACAAAATGAACCATCAAAGGATCTACAACAGTAGCTTTTCTGTTGAGCTGTTAAATAACTAAAGATTGAATCTTAAACCTGATTAACAAACAACATAACGCCCTACCCTACTCAGATTTCGTAATTACCATATAACTCTTCCTGAATCGCCATTTTTCCAACATTACCAATCATTTAGTAAGTTTTTTTTGTGTAATAGAAAATATACAAGTACTATTGTTCTGTTCGCATAAAGGCCGCATATCATAATTAACTATGGCTAAAAATATTACAAAAAAAGCAAGAGATAAAACCAAAACACCTTTCAGTTTTAGCGAAATATTTTTTGATTTCAAGCATGTAAAGGGTGATGTGTTTGGTGGAATTACCGCCGGAATCGTCGCCTTGCCTCTGGCTCTTGCTTTCGGTGTGCAATCAGGCATGGGTGCTATAGCAGGCCTGTACGGCGCAATGATGCTTGGATGTATTGCTGCTATTTTTGGTGGAACAGCAACACAGATAAGTGGCCCTACCGGACCGATGACTATAGTTTCAGCGACGGTTATTGCTGCCGCAATTGAAATGTCAGGAAGCTTACAGGCGGGTATGGGAATCATTATCGCGACCTTTTTGCTTGCAGGTGGCTTTCAAATTCTATTAGGTGTGCTGAAAATCGGAAAATATATTAAGTACATACCTTACCCGGTGGTTTCAGGGTTTATGACAGGCATTGGCATTATCATCATACTGATTGAAATATATCCATTTATGGGGCACAAATCTGCCAAAAGCACCATAAAAATAATAACGCAAATCAGTGAACCTCTTTCATCTTTGAACTGGATGGCTATCGGATTAGGAGGGATGACCATAGCCATTATATATCTATTCCCGAAAGTAACGAAAGTTGTTCCAGGCGCTTTAGTTGCACTGCTTGCTGCCACTCTGACAGCGTATTATTTGAAGTTGAATGTTCCGCTGATAGGAGATATTCCTTCAGGTTTACCTTCATTGAAAATAGGTGGAAAGCTTATGCTAGACCCGTCCATAGTTTGGACTGCTGTCGGTCATAACATTCCGTATATAGGTGGTTTCCCTCTGGATATTCAAGTTAATCCACACGACATGTCTTTAGTAAGAGAGCTTCCGATAAGCCCTTTCATGATCGATCCTATTGCAAGTCAGGACATTTCATATAGTGGCAATTTACCTCTGAATGTTCCATTTATACCTTCTGACATACCTTTAGTGAAAGCAGGAGGGTTGTTTTCTATTGCTCCTTCTATGACATGGATGATTATTGAGTTTGCAGCAACAATTGCCGCACTTGGTACAATTGATTCACTGCTTACTTCAGTAGTCGCTGATAACATTACCAAAACAAAGCACAACAGCCACCGTGAGTTGATAGGACAGGGAATTGGCAATGTTGCTTCCGGACTTATCGGAGGATTGCCAGGTGCGGGAGCCACCATGCGTACGATTGTTAATATAAATACAGGTGGTAAAACCAGGTTGTCAGGACTTATACACAGTCTGCTGCTTTTTGTAATATTAATTGGCTTGGGCAAGTATGCTTCTCACATTCCAATGTGCGTTCTGGCTGGTATTCTTATTACCGTTGGCATAGGAATCGTTGATTACCATAAGGGATTACGACATTTGTTTCAAGTGCCGAGAGCTGACGCCGTAATTCTGATAATTGTGATGGCTATTACTGTGTTTGGAAATCTGATACATGCTGTTGGTGTTGGAGTAGTGTTGGCGTGTGTGCTTTTCATGAAGAAGGCGAGCGATCTGGCAGAACTGGAAACTACGGTGACACCTCTGGGTAGTTCAAGAGAGGAGGAACTGTGGGAAGATGAAAAGAGTGTTTACGATGAATATAGGGACAAGATATATATCAAGCACATGTCCGGGCCTATGTTTTTCGGGTTTACCTCAAGATTTCAGGAGTTGATAAAAGAGTTGGATCCTGGCATAAAAGTTTTAATAATCAGGATGAAAGATGTACCGTATATTGACCAATCCGGAGTTTACGTTTTGCAAGAAGCTATTCTGGAATTGAGGATGAAAGACGTGATGGTGTTGATGACGGGAGTACCACCTCAACCACTCGACATGATGAAAAAGATAGATATCATTCCTAGTTTGATATCCGAAGAGCTTCTATTTAAGAAATTTACTGATTGTGAGCTATGGCTGAAATACAATTTAAAGAATATAAGTGAAAATTTGAAAAAATTATAGAGAGTACGGATACAGTTAGGGAAAAAATATTTCCAAAAAGGGTTCATAGATGAGCTGATGCGAAACCAGAGAAAGAGCAAAAGTATGATAGTGAGACGTCCTAACCATAGACAATAATTTCATTCAATAGTAAAAATATCCTTAATATTTCTTGCTTCCAGCCGATAAATTACATAGAATGCGCCTGACACTCGCAGGAGTGATGTCTAACCCATACTACTATACCCTTATGCTGATAATACAATGTTTATATTAATGGTAGCGGTTTTCGTAATAGGCTATCTGGCCATTGCGCTTGAACACCCGATAAAAATTGATAAGGCAGCATCCGCCCTGATAACAGGGGCATTGTGCTGGGGCATTTACGCAATGGCTCCTTCTGCCATACTGCATTTCGATAACCATGATTCAATTAATACTATTGCCCAATCAGAGGAGATAACACCCGAATTCAGAGAGTTTTTGCGTAACGAGACTGTAAAGGAGAGCATCGCTAGCCATTTTAAATATAAATCTGCTGAAGAAATTCTCAAACGTCACAAACTAAGCGTTCCTATTCACCAGACCCCTGTTGAAGAAACACCAGCGATAGCACATCATTATATTGAACACTCTATTGCACACACTTTAAGTGAAATAGCGGCGATTCTTTTTTTCCTTCTGTGTGCGATGACTATTGTGGAAGTGGTAGACGCACACGAAGGTTTCAAGATAATCACCGATATGATCAGGACTCTCAGCAGGACTAAACTGTTGTGGATAATCGGTGTACTCACATTCTTTTTTTCTGCCGCACTGGATAACCTTACTACCGCAATTGTAATGACAGCCTTGCTCAAGAAGCTTATGAAGGAAAAGGAGGATATCTGGTTGTTCGCGGGAGTTGTCATAATTACTGCAAATGCCGGAGGAGCCTGGTCGCCTATTGGTGACGTGACCACCATCATGCTCTGGATTGATGGGCAGATTACGGCTCTTAACATAATATATAAATTAATAGTTCCAAGTTTAGTATGCATGGCCGTACCGCTAGGTATTCTCTCTTTTATGCTGAAAGGTAGTGTAGAAAGGCCAGTAGAAATACCTATGCATAGACGTAAAGATGACAGAATAGCTGACCCAACAACAGCTACTGAACGAAAAGTAGTTTTTTTTCTCGGTTTAGGAGGATTACTTTTCGTTCCTGTATTCAAAGTAATTACACATCTGCCTCCGGTACTTGGGATGACCCTCAGTCTGGGAGTGCTCTGGGTTGTCACAGAATTGATGCATCACAGTAAAAACGAAGCTGTCAAATCAACTAGAACGGTAGTAGGCGTACTCAGGAAGGTGGATACACCAACCATCCTGTTCTTCCTAGGCATCCTTGTCGCTGTTGCCGCGTTACAATCTGCAGGACATTTGGGATACGTTGCCGCCTTTCTCGATAGCAGCATTGGTAATGCTTATATCATTAATTTAATAATTGGGTTGCTATCCGCAGTAGTAGATAATGTACCGCTTGTCGCAGGAGCGATGGGAATGTACGATATTACACCCGCCGGTAATTTTGCGGTGGACGGAAAATTCTGGGAGTTTCTGGCATATTGTGCTGGAACAGGTGGTAGTGTCTTGATTATCGGATCAGCGGCGGGAGTTGCGGTCATGGGTATTCTTAATATCGATTTTATCTGGTATATGAGAAGGATGAGCTTGCTGGCACTGGCCGGTTATCTGGCCGGAGCAGCAACCTACTACCTGCTAAACATTTAAACACATCAGAGATAGATTGTTAAATATCTATACACGAAATACTTTTTGATTTAATCCGTAGTTAACCAATTGCCAAAACAGATGAAACTAAACACATTACACTAACCCATTTAATCCTTAAACAGTTTTAATTGTTTTGTCTGCATCTCCTTTTTTATTCTATATCTTTTGCCTTGTGGGGTTTCGGTTGTGGTGCCATCATCATGTTTCCGCAAGACTGTTAACACCGTATATGCGTAATTCTGAATTTCACCCAAATTACTCACTCTTCTTGAAATCTTACAAATACAATCAATGCATGTGCCATTTTTAAATTGGATATTATTGTTAGTCACATGATGCCTGAATTCCTTGTCTCTTAAAGAAAAACGGATTACCTCTCCTTTATAAATACCCTTCCAATTATATTTTTCATTTTTTAATACAGGAGAGATAATTTCTATAGTAGCATTTTCATCCATCAATGGTGCTAATTCATCTGTTTTGCAAATAAATTTGTCAAACTCTTCTCCTTCTATAATTACAGGATCAATTATTGGGTGATTCTCATGTGATAATAGGACGGCAGTAACATTTGAAACTTTAGCATATTCAGTGAGATTCTGATAAAACTTTGACCTGTGTTTAGTTATTTTTATATTGTTATTGAATGCTGTGACTGAATCTTCAGGATTGATATTTGGCCTATTGCCTTTACTCTCCTTTAACCCTCTTTTTAATTTATCAATTTCTAATCTCAACTCTTCATTTTGTAAATCAGTTAGTTCACGATCTTGCGTCAAGTAGCCTGATAAAACATTTATTAACATACCCGTTATAACACCTGTCACATATCTATTTTCCGAAACAAGTGTCCATACCTCATTAAGGCCATCCTTAGTATAAGATTCAGTTTCAATATTTATATCTACTTCTAATAATGAAGCAATTTCGTTTACGATAGCCAACAACTCTCTCTCACAACTGTTTCTGATGATTGCATCCATTGTATGAGAATCGTCAGTAAAACTGTAACGAAGTCTAAGTTTGTTTGGAATGTTTGAAAGGTCTGTTTGCATGTTGTAACAATATAGTCCTTAAATCACGATTAGTAGAGGAAGCATCTTGATTTCGTTTAATAACCGAATAATCTTGTTCTGCCTCTTTACTCTTAAGGATGGGACTAGCTCTGTAAGGATAATATTATTGGTTACGATAAGATTTTCATCTATCAAAATATTCAGTCCACTCGAGTTGGTACCACTTCTGAAGTAATCTACCCAAATAGATGTATCTACAAGCACCTGCATTAACGTCCCCTAAGCACGTCCAGATCAATATCCAGATCAACTTGTCCTTTGAATTTCTTCAGATCAGAAATTTTTGATTTTCTGATCAATTCTTTTAGGGCAAGAATATTACATTATTTAAGGTAGCGCTTGGGCGCATGGCCCTTGCTACTTTCTCAGGATCAGGATGGTAGTAACCTCCCAGATCAACGCCTTGTCCCTGTGCATCACTCAACTCTTTTATAATTTGTGTTTCTCCGGAGGCCAGTGCTTCTGCAAGTGGTATAAAGTATCCTTGAAGTCCGGGATCTTCTTCTTGTGTGGCCAGCGCTTGTGCCCAGTAAAGCGTAAGAAAAAACTGGCTTCCCCTGTTGTCTAACTCGCCCACTCTGCTGGATGGTGATTGGTTATTGACCAGAAGCTTTGCCGTTGCTTGATCCAACGCATTGGCGACAATACCAGCTTTAACATTTTTACGTGTAGCACTGAGATGTTGCAACGATGCGGCAATAGCGGCAAACTCGCCCAGTGAGTCCCACCGCAAATGACCCTCTTCTAAGAACTGTTGAACATGTTTGGGTGCGGTGCCCCCTGCACCTGTTTCAAACAGGCCGCCTCCATTCAACAAGCCAACGATAGAAAGCATTTTGGCGCTAGTGTTAAGTTCAAGAATCGGAAACAGATCGGTCAGATAATCACGCAAAACATTTCCAGTTACTGAAATCGTGTCCTGACCCTCTTTCACACGCTGCAGCGTGTAGCGTATGGCGTCAATCGGTGACATAATGCAAATATCCAGGTGACCATTCGGATCTAGTCTACCCAAATATTCATTTACCTTGTCAATAAGCTGTGCATCATGCGCCCTCTCTTTATCTAACCAGAAAACAGCCGGTGTGCCGGTTACTTTAGCTCTTTCAACCGCTAGTTCAACCCAGTTTCTGACCGGTGCATCTTTAACCCGGCACATTCGCCAGATATCACCACCTTCGACGCTATGTTCAAGTAGTGTGACGCCCTCAGCATCAACAACACGGATTATCCCGTTTCCCGGCACTTTAAAGGTTTGATCATGCGAACCGTATTCCTCGGCTTTTCCTGCCATAAGACCGACATTGGCTACACTGCCCATTGTCGCAGGATCAAACGCACCATTTTCTATGCAGAATTTTACCGTTTCTTCATAGATAACAGCATAGCTGGCATCTGGGATAACGGCTTTAACGTCATGAGCTTTTCCATCCGATCCCCATGCTTTTCCACCATCACGAATGATCGGAGGCAGAGAGGCGTCAATAATCACATTGCTTGGAACATGTAAATTCGTTATACCCTTATCAGAGTTTACCATGTAAAGATCAGCTTGTGCATCGAGGCAAGTCTGAATATCTATTTCAATCTTTTCTCTTTGTGCTTCCGGTAAACTTTGGATTTTGGTATACACATCACCCAGACCGTTGTCAGGATTAACACCCAATTCTTTAAAAACATCAGCATATTTATCAAATAGATCAGCAAAAAAGACTTCAACCGCCTGACCAAAGATAATAGGATCAGAGATTTTCATCATCGTGGCTTTCAAGTGTAGAGAGAATAAAACATCCTTTTCCTTCGCATCTGTGATCTGTTCAGCAAGGAATGTACGCAAGGCAGTGCGGCTCATGAACGTCGCGTCAACAATTTCGCCTTCCTGCAGTGATAAATTCTCTTTCAGTACTATGAGTTGCAGGTCTTCACCAAAAAACTCAATTCTGGCATTAACGACAGACGAACCTGAGATAGTAACTGAGCTTTCGTTGGAGAAAAAGTCTCCGTCTTCCATATGGGACACGTGAGTTTTTGAATCTGAACGCCACTCACCCATTTTATGCGGATGCTTCCTGGCATACCCTTTCACTGCTGCTGGCGGCCTACGGTCTGAATTACCATCTCTCAAAACCGGGTTTACCGCACTTCCTAAAACAGTTTTATATCTTGCCTGAATATCTTTCTGCGCTTCTGTCTGAGGAGACTCCGGATAATCCGGTATGTCATATTCCTGCTCCTGCAATTCAGCAATAGCAGCTTTAAGCTGCGGTATAGATGCGCTGATATTTGGAAGTTTGATTACATTTGCAGTCGGCATTTTAACAAGCTCACATAGCGCCGCCAGATCATCAGGTTGTTTCTGTGTTACGGTAAGACTGTCCGGGAAATTTGCGATAATGCGGCTGGCCAGAGAAATATTCTTGGTACCTATGGTAATCCCTGCAGATTTTGCAAAATATTTTACGACCGGAAGAAAGGAAGCGGTAGCCAGTGCAGGCGCTTCATCGGTAATAGTATAAAAAATTTCCGGTTCTTGTTCTTGTTCCAACATATTTTTTTCCTAACCTGGCTGAGCCAGAATCACACTATGGTTAATAGATTACCCGTTCGGACGGCAAAACTTAAATTCCCTCGCCCAGGTAGATATCGCTTTCTGCGCACTCATTCTTAATTCACTGGCTTCACCGTTAACAACAACACACGTTTTCACCAACTCTATGGCTGCTTTTCAGGAAAGGAGACCTCTTCAACAACATCTCTCGCACACGCGGAGACACTTAAAAGCCCACTCATTATTACAACGTAAATTATAATATTTTTTCTTCATACGTTAACCATCTTCCTCAGCCTTTCAGTAAATGTTATATCCGGTATCATGTTGTCCATTAATAGTACATTTACTATATCAATAAGCGGTTTTTTTGTATCCGGCATAATCAAATCAGGGTTTAATTCGGAGAGAGGGAATGCGATAAATGAGCGGTTGTAAATATCAGGATCCGGTATGATAAGGCCATCTTTATTTATTACCATATTTCCAAAAAGTAATAAATCCAGATCAATTGTTCTCGATGCGTATTTATCAGATTTCCTGTTACGATGCAACTCATTTTCTATTGTTCTCAGCACATCAAACTTCAGCTCCCCCGGAGACATCAAGGCACCTATCTGCCATACACCATTTAAATATTCCTCCTGGCCCTTTCGTAAAATCGGTGTAGTTTTGTAAAACGATGAAATACCCGTTATATCTACGTGTTTACTTAAGCGCAGCAAAGCATCGGTAATATTGCGTTCCGGTCTTATATTACTGCCAACTCCTATGAACGCCCTCTTTATGTTATTGTACATAACTTTCTCTAGTACGGACGATTTCAATAGCGACAGAACGGGTATACCTTAATACACCTGGTTTATCAACCGTAACGTTAACTTTTTGTACTTTCGAATCGTCAAGGCAGACTTTCGCGATCTCTTCAGCAAGTTTCTCAATCAACAGAAATTCAGAATTCTCCACCAGAAAGAGAATGGTTTTTTTAACCATTTTATAATCAACAGAATCCTCAAGATTATCTGATTGCCCTGCTTTCCTGGTATCAGTGAATAAGATAACATTAATAATAACGTCCTGCTTCTCTGTCCTTTCATCATTATTAACACCAATTATACATCTTAGAGCCAGATCCCGGATGTAAATCTTATCGTTGTGTACGGATATTTTATTCATATGGATCTCCTTTCAGATTCTGGCCACCGTCTATAAACAAAACGTCTCCGGTAATGAAGTTATTTGATAAAAGGAAAAGTACGGCATCCGTTATATCTGACAGCTTGCCAGAACGATTGAATAGGTTTCTGTGAGTCATTTTCTGAACATACGATTCGTCTTCTCCATCGGGAGGCAAAATTATGCCGGGAGCGATGCCGTTAACACGAATTTGAGGTGCAAATTCCAGGGCCGTCATTTCGGTCATATGATACAACATATTTTTACTTAGTTGATAGGCAGCATGTTTTATATCGTATCGTTTCACACGACTGTCCAATATATTAATAATAGACCCCTCACTCTTCTGTCTCGCCATGTGTTGTGAAAGCCTGAGTGGCGCTATCGAGTTTATCGCTAATGTATGATTCAGCTCCAGGGTTGTAAGTGTTGAAAGCTTTGATGGAGTAAATATCGATGCATTATTAATCAAAAAATCAACAGTGCCTATTGTATTCCGTATCTTTTCAAATAAATCATCTACATTATCAGTATTGGAAAAATCTGACTGGAATTTCCAGGTCTCTACACCAGGCATATTAATGTCTGTCAAGGCATCACCCACATCTTTGTCAGTAGAAGAGCAGTAGTGCATGATAACGTTTACATGGTTTTGCACCAAAACCTGGGCTATTGCTTTGCCTATACGCTTAACGGCACCGGTAACAAGAGCAGTTTTTCCCTTTAATGTGTTTATATTTGTATCCAGTTGACAACCTCTGCTTATTATTATTGAAATAATAGTCAAAAAACGTCAGCGTTTTGCATTTCGGCCTCTTCGTTTTGACCGGGGAGTACCGTTTATTAAATCTTCTTCCTCTTTATGTGTAAGGAACCGCCACTGGGATGAGAGTATATCAAGTTTAACAGGGCCTATCTGTGTTCGCTTCAGATCCAGTACCTTCAAAGGAGTGTGAAACTGCTGATCCTGAAGAGATCCAAAAACACGTCGAATGTGCCGGTTCCTCCCTTCTGATAGTTCTACCATCAACCGGGTTTTAGGACCAGCATATCCCAACGTCTTCACCCCTTTAAACTTCAATGTATCTGCTGCCGTTTTAATACCATCTAATGTCTGTTGAAGTTGCTCTTCAGTAATTCGTCCACGAATCCATACTTCATAATATTTTGAGAATTTACCCGGCTGTGTTAAAAGATCACTCAATCCACCTTCACGAGTAAAGAGCAACAGACCTCTCGAGTCCCTGTCCAGCCGACCCACAGGTACCCAATTGTCTTCAAGCACAAACCTTGGCAGTATATCATAAACCGTTTTACGGTTTTTTTCATCAGACAAAGTGACAATCGTCCCCTTCGGTTTATGGAACATTATGAATCTGCGCGGTTTTGATTTGAAGCTATATTTCATGATAATTTAATCAAAATCGAATCTGTTTTCCTGTGCTCTTTCATACATCTCTTCAATCATGCCAAAGAAAAGATCATAACATTCCTGCATAACGTATCTTGCGGTCTTCGCTTCTTCTGCCGTCAAGGTCTGACTCTCAAACTTATCAGGATCACTGCCATGTAAGTGGCCGGGCTCATATCCCAGGTGGATATTGCCAAAGTAATTGCTCTCTACTGCGCCTGCTGTACATTTATGTGAAACAAGAAAGAAGGTGTTACCCAACTCTTCTATAACGCGAATAAGACAGTACCTAACCAATGGATTTGTAGCAATCTGCGTAAGATTTGCGATCCTGTATGCAACCAGTCTGCTTTTCTTTATATTATCATTCCACAAAAACTCCAGGCAATCAGCAAAAGTAAAATCCTTAAGCTTGTCCTGTAAATTCCGCATATCCTTATTAATCAAAGAATTATGCTCTGCATCCGTTGCGGCGTGACTATTGATCTGCTCTTCAAACTCATCGGCAGGATCTTCGTATGGAAGTATATAGTTGTTTATATCAGAAAAAGAGTTGGCAAAGTATGTGAAATAAGGAAGCCAATTCAATCTCTTGGATGCGGGAATACCCTCATCCTCCATATACTTAATAAGCCGACTCTGTCTAAAATCCTCCTTCA